>SEDW01000077.1 GCA_004193325.1 Pseudomonadota bacterium
CTGGAAGATCCTGAAGCCTCGGACAATGATCGCTTCGTAGCTCATACCCTTCTTCAAAACGCGGTAATCGCGGCTGAAGGCAAATTGCCAAGCTGTCAGGACACTGGGACCGCAATCGTCATTGGTAAAAAAGGCGACAGCGTCTTCACCGGCATTGATGATGCAGAAGCATTGTCGAGCGGTATATTCAAAACCTATCAGAACGAGAATCTTCGTTATTCTCAACTCGCGCCTTTATCGATGTTTGAAGAAAAAAATACGGGTTCGAATCTTCCGGCCCAAATCGATATCTATTCAACCTACGGCAACAGCTATGACTTCACTTTCCTCGCCAAGGGCGGTGGCTCGGCGAATAAGAGTTTTCTCTTCCAGGAAACCAAATCACTTTTGAATGAAGAAAAGTTGATGAAGTTTCTCGAGGAGAAAATATCGAAGCTTGGCACCTCGGCCTGTCCTCCCTACCATTTGGCAGTGGTCATCGGTGGCCCTTCAGCAGAAGCTGTTTTGAAAACAGTGAAAGAAGCCTCGGCGAAGAACCTCGACAACCTACCGACCGAAGGCAATGCCTACGGCCAGTCTTACCGCGACCTGGAATGGGAGAAACGCATCAATAAGATGTGTAACGAAATGGGCATCGGCGCCCAGTTCGGCGGTAAGTATTTCATCCATGATGTGCGCGTCATCCGCATGATGCGCCATGCGGCTTCGTGTCCTGTGGGAATCGGCGTGAGCTGCAGTGCGGACCGAAATGTTCGGGGCAAGATTACAGCGGACGGAATTTTCCTCGAGCAGCTTGAAACCAATCCGGCGAAGTTTCTACCGAAGGTGAATCCGACTTTGGAAAAACCGGTAGAGATCGACCTCGATCAACCGATCGACCAGGTCATTGCCGAGCTGAGCAAGTATCCCGTGAAGACTCGCCTTCTCTTGAAAGGGACACTCATCGTGGCCCGCGATGTCGCTCATGCGCGCCTGCAGAAGATGCTCGACGAAGGCAAACCAATGCCTGAGTACATGAAGAACCATCCCATCTATTACGCAGGACCGGCCAAGACACCCGAGGGCATGCCGTCGGGTAGCTTCGGACCAACCACTGCGGGACGAATGGACCCTTACGTGGCTCCCTTCCAGGCGATGGGCGGCTCACGTATCATCCTCGCCAAGGGTAACCGCACGCAGCAGGTGACCGATGCCTGTAAGAAGTACAAAGGCTTTTACCTCGGCTCTATCGGAGGGCCAGCGGCGATTCTTGCGAAGGAGAACATCGAGAGTGTGGAACTTGTCGATTTCGAAGATCTCGGAATGGAAGCGATTCGTAAGATTAAGGTAAAAAACTTCCCGGCTTTCATCGTGGTTGACGATAAGGGCAATGATTTTTACGCCAAGTTTAGTGGTGGTAAGGCTGAGGGTTGAAGACCTAAAGTACTGAAAAAAAAGAGCCCCGCGAGGGGCTCTTCGTCACTGATCAAACAACGCCACGCCGATCCTTGAGGAAGAGCGTACCAATGATCAAAGTAATCACAGCCACTGCGATCGGATAAGCAAGCCCCGCATAAAGACTCCAGGAATAGCCCTTCTCGTGCGCACTCGCCACCGCCCAGGTTCCTATCAAGGGAACCAGACCACCAAACACCCCGTTACCAATGTGATAAGGCAGAGACATCGATGTATAGCGAATGTTGACTGGAAACAGTTCGACGAGGAAAGCCGCGATCGGTCCGTAGACCATCGTTACGAACACGACCTGGATGAAGACGAGCACCGTGATCAGCACCATGTTTGGATTGATCGAAGTCCCGGTGACGGCATCATAGTTGGCCGCTGCAGCCATGGCCTGATAGATGGGAATGTAAGCGATGGAGGCCACGAGGAGTCCTGCCATGATAATAGGCTTTCGTCCTATCCTGTCTGAGAGAGCCCCAAACACTACAAACAAAGGTGTGGCGCAGAGGAGCGCAACCGCAACGGATGTATTCGCATCCACAAAATCAACTTTCAAAACCGTCTGCAGATAGTAGAGCGCATAGAACTGCCCCGTATACCACACGACGCCTTGACCAGCCGTGGCTCCAAACAAAGCGAGGAGCACCCACTTACGGTTCTCGGGTTTCATAAAGCTGTCGCGCAAGGGTGAAGTCGATCCTTTGCCTTCGGCCTTCATTTTCAAAAATTCTGGGGACTCGTGCAGTTTGCGGCGAACCCAGTAGGAGAAAACCACGAGCACGAAGGAAAGGAGGAAAGGAATACGCCAGCCCCATTGCTTGAACTCGTCTTCGCCCATGCCCAAACGAGTGGTGAGAATCACACCGATCGAGACGAAGAGACCAAGCGTAGCGGTCGTCTGTATAAAGCTTGTGTAGAAGCCTTTTTTGCCTTCGGGAGCATGTTCCGCGACATAAGTCGCAGCCCCACCATATTCACCGCCGAGTGCGAGACCTTGAAGAAGTCTGAGGGTGACGAGAAGAATCGGCGCCAGGACTCCAACCTGTTCGTAGGTTGGCAGGAGGCCGATGGCAGCGGTCGCGCCACCCATGATGAGGAGGGTTGCAAGGAAAGCGTATTTACGCCCGATAACGTCGCCCATGCGACCGAATACGAGAGCTCCGAAAGGCCTGACCACGAATCCAGTTGCGAAGGTTGCGAGAGTGGAGAGAAGTGCGACCGTTTCATTTCCTTTGGGGAAAAACGAGGTGGCGATGATGGTTGCGAGGGAACCGAAGATGTAAAAATCGTACCATTCGATCAGTGTTCCGGCGGAGGAGGCAAAAATAATTTTGACGATTCCGCTCTTCTCGACTTCTTCAACTTTCTTTTGCCCGCTTCCGGGCAAGGCAGTGTCTATCGAATTTGCCATGACATCTCTTCCGTGAAATTGTTCATCTGCAGTGTGAAAGCGAACAGTTGTAATCGACGTTATAGGGACAAGGACGGAGGTGCAAGGGCGATAGTTTGAGGGGGGAACAACGTGTAGGTGAAGTTTTTAGGAAGGGACGTAAGCGCCAAGCCTTGTACAGCTCGTCGCGGAAAAAAAGTAATGAGTAATTAGTAAGTAGTAATTAGTAATTGGAAAGATGCGGATCGGAAGGCGGGAGGCATTGGCCACGGGGGTGCAGGGTGCGCACTAACCTTTAATAACTAGAGGCTTAGATCCCACCCATGAAAAATAAACCTTGAAACAACCACCACCCTACTCAAAACTCGACCCTTAGGTAGAACCACTGCCGCAGGAGAAAAAAATGGACACCCGCATAGAATCCGACAGCATGGGCGAAGTCACAATTCCGAGCGATCGCTATTACGGCGCACAGACACAGCGCTCCATCAATATGTTCAAGATCGGTCACGATCACTTCTCGCCCGAATTCATCCATAGCTTTGCGCTTCTCAAAAAAGCCGCCGCTCTCGCGAACCAGGAACTCGGACTCCTCGCCGCCGACAAGGCGACACTCATCGCCGAAGTCTGCGATGAGATCATCGCCGGTCAGTTCGATGATCACTTTCCCCTCGTCGTCTGGCAGACCGGCAGCGGCACCCAAACCCATATGAATCTCAACGAAGTCATCGCTCACCGCGCGCAGGAAAAGGCCAAAGCCTCCGGCAGCAAAATCAAAGTCGATAGCCATGACGATGTGAATATTTCTCAGTCGAGCAATGATGTCTTTTCGGCCATCATGCACATCGTTGCCGCTCAGACCTGGAAGGACAAACTTCTTCCCTCGCTCATCGCGCTGCGAGAATCCTTCGAAAAAAAATCCGAAAAATATTCTGCGGTCATGAAGATCGGCCGCACTCATATGATGGACGCGACCCCGATGACCTTTGGTCAGGAACTGAGCGGTTATGCGGCTCAACTGGAATTCGCACAAACCTGCATCGAACAAGCCTTGACCAGCATGCTTCCCCTCCCCCTAGGTGGAACAGCGATCGGCACCGGCCTGAACACTCATGTACGCTTCGCGGAAGTTGTGACCCAGAAATTATCGAAACTCACCGGGATCACTTTCACTGCCGCCGAGAATAAATTTGCCCTCATTGCAGCCCACGATCCGCTCGTGCATGCGAGCTCCGCACTCAAAAATCTTTCGGTGTCCTGCATCAAGATAGCCAACGACCTTCGTCTTATGGCGAGCGGTCCGCGCGCAGGCTTCGGCGAACTGAAACTCCCGGCGAACGAACCCGGAAGTTCAATCATGCCAGGCAAAGTCAATCCTACTCAGGTCGAGGCCCTCACCATGGTGGCGATACAGGTCATCGGTAATGACTTTGCGGTGACCTTCGCTGGCAGCCAGGGTCAGCTTGAACTCAATACCTATAAGCCCCTCATCATCCATAACCTTCTCCATTCGACAGAACTCCTCGCCGACGCCATGAATAGCTTTCGGACCAACTGCGTCGATGGAATGGAACCCGACGAGAAGAAGATGCGCGAACACCTTGATCGCTCGCTCATGCTCGTCACAGCGCTCAATCCTGTGATTGGCTACGATCAGAGCGCCAAGCTCGCAAAGTATGCTCTGGATAAGAATTTAAGCCTGAGAGAGGCTGCTAAGGAGCTGGGATCGATTTCGATGGAGGACTTTGATCGGGTGGTGAAACCGGAGACGATGGTAGGACCCAACATGAATTGATCGAAAAACAAAAAAGGCCGTAACGGCCTTTTTTGTTATTCACTTATGCAGCGGGTGTCTTCGAAGTGGCGAGCCGCTTCCATAAAGTGCGAACCAGCCAGTAGACGAGTCCAAGACCCAGGAGGGCCAGAAGGATTAATTTGAATTGCTTGAAGTAGACAAGAATGGTTTCGCCGTAGAAAGCGACGAGCAACACCTGGGTCGGAACGCTTATACCGGCGGCAATCGCATCGACGGTCACAAACTTCGAAACACTCAGTCCCATCATCCCGCAGGCAAAGTGCCCTGGAAAACGAAGTCCCGGTGTAAAACGAAAACCACCGGCAGCCCACATTCCATATTTTTTGGTCCATTCCGCGACCTTTTCAAAGCGTGCACGGTAGCGATCCATAAAGCGCGAGCGGAGAATTCTTCCCCCAAAATATTTTCCTAAAAAGAAGACCAGGGTATCGGCGAAGACCACAGAAAAAAATGCTACCCCCGCTGTCACATAGGGGTCCACAGGACTGTTCCCAAAGGCAGGAGGCGGATAGATATCGGGCCGGGAGGCAATATAACAAACGAGGCCAGCACTGATCAGAGTAAATTCTTCGGGTATAGGCACACCAAAACCAGAGGCCAACATCGCCGCAAAGATCGCGAGATAAATGATCCAGGACTGGTAGGCGTATTGGGTGAACCATGCCATTATTTGATCTTCGGAAAATCCCATCCATCGGTCCCTGTATAAAAGCCTGAATCACATGTCACAGCTGACACAGCCAATCAATAAATACGCAAAACAATTGATAAAGACGATCAAGTTGGAAAAGTTAGACCTAACACTGGGCATGCACAAGCAAAAAGCAGACGGCGTTGCCACCTGGTGTCGCATTAAAGCCTTTGAGTGAAAGTGATCCGCCAAAATATAACACAAATGAGGCCTAGCTTGCATATTCATTTTCTAGATGAAAAATATAGCGTAGGACACAGTGCTCGCCGCCTAACACATGTAGCAGTCTCTACGTGATAGAAGACGAAGAATATCTGTCCGATTTGACCAATCGATTTGCAATAGAGTCTTCTCCATGCTTCAGCCTCTGCTATAAAAATAATCTCTCTCACTCAGCTCCGATCTGCTTAAAGATTTGGCCCTTTTCGATTCCGAAAAATATTTCCTCGCCTGTCTTGATCTCCTCCGAAAGTCCTTATTAAATAGAGCGAACAATCAACTCTTGGCTAGGAGGGCCTCGACTATGAGTAAGACTTGGGCACGTTTAAAAGCACAGATGGAACTTGCATTTCCCCTTTCAATCGCTTTGTTTGCCGCGATCCTCAGCATCAACGATCTCTTCGCAGGTCGCTACGGAACAGACGAACTGCAGATGAGCAACAGCAGAAACAACGCCTACCAGTGGTATCAATCCAAAGGCATCAAGGAAACGATGCTCGAAGGCCAGCTCGAACTTCTCCAGTCCCTTCTCTTGAGCGGAACAATTGCCCCTCAAAAGATTGATGTTGTGGAGAAAGTCGTCAAGGATTCTGAGACCCGAATCGATCGTTATCGCGCTGAGAAGAAAGAAATTCTTCAGGGTTCAAAAGCCTTGAAGGAAGAGGAATGGGTGCAGGATATTGATGGGGCCAAAGGCAAGGTTGTGGGTGCGAAGGAATACGATCAGTACCTGCTGGAATTGGGGCGAGCGGGAGAT
This sequence comes from Pseudomonadota bacterium, assembly GCA_004193325.1. GTDB lineage: Bacteria > Bdellovibrionota_B > Oligoflexia > Oligoflexales > Oligoflexaceae > Oligoflexus. The sequence continues at coordinate 6,317 of SEDW01000077.1, forward strand.
TTTTTTGATATCGCCTCGATGCTCCTACAAATCTGTCTTGTCATCGGAGCCATCGGCATCATCATCCATCGCGAGGCAATGAAGTGGGCCTTTCTTCGTCTCACGTTGAGCGCGGGTGTGGGCGGAACATTCTTTTTTGCTCAAGCACTTTGGCTAGCTAATAAAATCCCTTATTAATTTCACTCACAAACTCAGAAAAAACTTTGGAACGGGGCCCTGCCCCGTTTTTCGCGCTTCCAGACCTGATGAATGAAGATGACTTAGTCGAAAGTGAGGGGCATACTCCCACCCAGGACTCGACTTTCGTAGCCAACACTGGAGGATAATAACCATGAATCTTTATATACCACTTATATTCGCTGGCCTCGTTGCAGTGCCTGCTCTCGCCGCAGACCGTTACGCTCCCACTCTCGCTCAAGCACCGACTTGCGAAGTCGGCGACAACAGCTGCATTGTCATCGCTCAAAATCAAAGTTTTGAACTCAATGATTTCGGAGCAATTGATTTCATCGGCATTCCCGAAGATTCGCGTTGTCCGGTTGATGTTTACTGCTTTTGGGCGGGCCGCGTTCGTGTGGAATTAAAACACCAAGGTCTTAGCAGCAGTCAAAAATTTGAAGTGGGACTCGGTGGAAATCTCCCACAAGTCTGGCTCGATGAAGCGACAGGTGTTCAGCTCAGTCTCGAACAAGTCTGGCCGGAACGTAATCTTTCTCTTCCAAGCCAGGAACCATATCAAATCAAACTTCGCATCATCGATAATGTTCAGCAAACACCTCTTCCGGAAGAGCCAGAGCAGGAAGGTCCTGAACAGGACAGTCCAGCTCAGAATAATCAGCGATAAGCCAAGAAAAAATACGTCCTCTCCCACGAGAGGACGTATTTTTTTATCAAATTTCCGAGGCGCTTCGCCTTATCCTTTGCGACTTCATATTTAACGGCTATAGTGAGTCCGCACTAAGACTAAGCGAATGAAATTCCTCCGTCAAAAAGGGCGATTTGTATGGGCATCATGGACTTTATTAAAAAGCAGTTTATCGACGTCATCGAATGGTCCGAAAGCGGCGACGGCGTGCTCGTGTATCAATATCCTATGCAGGATAAGGAAATTCAAAACGGAGCTCAACTCACCGTTCGCGAATCCCAACTGGCTTTGTTTGTCAACGAAGGCAAGATCGCGGACCTCTTCGGCCCGGGACTTCACACGCTTAGCACCCGCACTCTACCGGTTCTTACCAACCTCAAGAACTGGGACAAACTCTTTCAATCCCCTTTCAAATCTGATCTCTACTACTTCTCCACGAGGGAGCAGATCGATCAGCGTTGGGGCACCGCCAACCCTATTATTCTGCGTGACAAGGAAGCGGGACCGATCCGCCTCCGCGCTCACGGCAGCTACAGCTACAAGATTACAGATCCTCGTCTTTTCTTTCAAAAGATCTCGGGCACTCGCTCTCTTTATCGCAGCGAAGAGCTCGACGATCAGCTTCGCGCTTTGATCATTACGTCCCTGTCGAGCCACTTCGGTTCGGCATCCGTTTCCTTTCTCGATATGGCGGCCGAACAGGATCGTTTCTCGCAAACCCTTAAGGGCGTTTTGCAACCGGCGTTCGCTCAGTACGGTCTCGAGCTTGCAACCTTTCTTATCCAAAACATCAGTCTTCCCGAAGACATTCAAAAATATTTCGACAAAGCCAGCTCCATGCGCATGCTCGGTGATCTCAATCGCTATGCTCAATTTCAAGCGTCGGACAGTATTCCGATCGCTGCCGCCAATGAAGGCGGAATCGCGGGTATCGGCGTAGGCCTTGGCGCTGGTGTGGGTCTCGGTCAAGCTATGGCTGGAGCTTTAGGCGGCGGAGCCGGAGGCAATAATCAAGCGGCAGCTAAAGAAGATTCTTTTGCTCTACTCGAAAAAATGCACGACCTCTTGAAAAAAGGCGTACTCACGCAGGAAGAGTTTGATCGCAAAAAAGCGGACATTCTCTCACGCATGTAAGAGGCGAAGCTGATGCAAAAACTATCTTGTCCAGGCTGCGGCGCGGAGCTCACGCTTCAGTCGTCGGCAACTGTTTATCTCGTTTGTCCCTACTGCAAAAACACGGTGATTCACGATCGCGACTGGAAAAGCTTTGGGCTCATGGCAGATCTTCCTCTAGAGGTTACCCCTCTTCAAATCGGCAGTCAGGGTCTTTACGCTGACGAAGGTTTTGAATTGATCGGTCGCCAGAGGATTCGCTGGGAAAACGGCTATTGGACGGAATGGGCCGCGCTTTTCCCAAAGGGCCGCATCGGTTTCCTCTCGGAAGCCCAAGGCCACTGGATGATGTCCTTTCCCGTACCTTTGGCCAAACCCATTGCTGATGCCAAACTTCTCTGGGCCGGCAAAACATTCAGCATCGACAAGACTGGAACCTTTCGCGTGGTGGATGCGAAGAGAGCCCGCTGCATAGGGATTGAAGGGGAGTTACCTTTCACCCCGAAGTTGAATGAAGAGATTCTCTACCTGGATTCGACAGACGATAACAATCGTTTCATGGGCGTCGAAATTATCGAAGCAACCGGCGAACACCGGGCTTTTCTCGGCAAATATGTCGACTTCAAAGATTTTAAATTTAAGAATTTGAGGAAACTTGATGGCTGGTGATTATTCTAAAGATGAGGCGCATGCCAGCCCTGCTCCTGCGTTCACATTCAATTGTGCTCAGTGCGGCAGCCCGATTCAAGTCAATGTCCCAGGCCAGAGTCTGACCTTCGCCTGCCGCTCCTGCAGCGCGATCGTGCAGGAGGATTCCAAGGGCAATCGAATCATCGCGCAAACGTCGCAAAAATCAGTATATAAACCTTTGTTTGAACTTGGAGCCAAAGTCGATTTCCGAGGCGACAAGTGGCAAATCCTTGGCTTCATGGTGCGAAGTGATGAGGAAGAGCAATTTTTCTGGCGTGAATATCTCTTGTTCAATCCTTATCTCGGCTACCGCTTCCTCACGGAATCCGACGGGCATTGGAACTTCATGCATACGACCAAGATCGTACCGACAGTCTCGGCACAACACCGGCGCTGGATGGGTACGCTCTACAAAAACTACTACCGCGGGAGTGCCAAGGTCCAATACGTTTTGGGCGAATTCTACTGGCGTGTGAAGGTCGGTGATGTCGTCCAGGTGCAGGATTTCATCGCACCTCCGGACATCATCAGTGCCGAAATCGATGACAGCGAAATCGTCTGGACGGCCGGAAAATACGTGTCACCAGATGACATTCAAAAAAGCTTTAAGCTCTTTGGACCGATGCCGGCTCTCGTTGGAACGGCTCCCAATCAGCCTGAGAAGTTTACTAAAACGCGTAACCAGATGCTTTACCACTGGCTTGGCTTCGTAGTCCTTATCTTCCTCATTCAGCTCGCGCTGGGATCGGGACAGAAAATAAATCTCTTTCAAACCACCTTACAGAGACCTGTTAAAGGCGATGAAGTGATGCGCACAGAATCCTTCATGATCGACAAGGATCAGGCTAACCTCGAAATCAGCATCGCCGCTCCTCTCCAGCAAAACTGGCTCGAAGTCGTCGGAACGGTTGTGCCTGAAGATAACCAGGGCCAGGCGTTTGGCTTTCAGAGGGAACTCGCCCGCTATACCTACGAAGAGGCTGAAGACAATGTGGTTCAAGACTCCGCCGACCTCTTTTTTCCGCATCTGCCTAAGGG
>SEDW01000737.1 GCA_004193325.1 Pseudomonadota bacterium
CGGCCGGCGCGGAGCTGAATGTGAAGACATTCTTTAAGGTCACGGGCACCGACGCCGCTTGGCTCAAGATGCTGGACGACATCGAGCATATCTTCGACAAAATCGACTTCTTGTTTATTATCTTCGGCAAGCTCTTCGATCGTGCCGTGGAGGTAGCCGCGGTCATCAATGTTACCGATGATGCAGCCAGCCATTTCCTTTTCTTCAGGGCTTAGATCCATTTCGCCAATTTGAGCGAAGAGGAAGTCCTGGAGAGTGCCGGAGCGAGCGAGGTTTTCGTGACTTGGAAATTCTTCGCTATCGTTTTGCCGACTCGCTGAGCTTGAAGAACTCTGTGAGTCCTGCATGCGAGTGAACGCTTCCCAGTCCATATCTGCAGGCTTTTCGCCGCTGATCGAGTCGACGATGCCAGCGGCTTCACTCATGGATTCGCCAACGGCTTCCACTTCGGTGCGTTCGCGTTCACGCTCGACCTGCATTCTTTCTTCGTTTGATTCTGATACGCCTTCTTCCAGTACGGGGTTCTCAGTCATCTGCTGCGTGACAAATTCCTCGAGCTCAAGACGTGAGAGCTGAAGGAGTTTAATAGCCTGCTGCAGCTGCGGCGTCATGAGCAGCTGTTGACTGAGTTTCATCGACTGTTTTAAATCGAAAGCCATAATTCCACCAATCAATGATCCAGTACGTGTCTAGAGCCTGAAGTTTTCACCCAGATAGACGCTTCTCACCTTAGGGTCTTCAGCAATCTGTTTCGGAGGACCGTGAGCAATGATCTGCCCTCCGGTAAGAATGTAGGCGCGATCACAACTGCCGAGAGTCTCTCGAACGTTGTGGTCGGTGATGAGAACACCTAATCCATCTTCGTCCCTAAGCTTTTCGATGATTTTTTGTATTTCTTGAACTGTAACCGGGTCAATTCCCGCAAACGGTTCATCTAACAGGAGAAATTTTGGCTTTATTATCAAAGACCGTGCAATCTCCACCCGTCGCCGCTCCCCACCGGACAGAGCCGCACCCATTGACTTCGCAATGTGGGTAATCTGAAATTTGGTCAGGAGGTAGTCGAGGAATTCTTTCCTCTCGTGAGTTGGTGTCTTTGCGACTTCCATAATCGCCCGCAGGTTATCCTCGACCGACATGCGCCGGAAGATGGACATATTCTGCGGCAGATAACTGATGCCTCTCGCGGCGCGATGGTGCATCGGCAAATCGGTGATGGGTTCGCCATCGAGGAGCACATCACCTTCGGTCGGAAACAAAAGGCCAACGATCATATAAAAGCTCGTCGTCTTACCTGCACCGTTAGGTCCGAGGAGTCCGACGACTTCGCCTTGCTTGACGTGAAAGGATGCGCCTTTGACGACTTCACGCGCTTTGAAAAACTTACGCAGATTGCGCGCTTCCAATACCGGTCGTTTATCGTTTTCTGTAGGGGCCAGGTCTTGGGTCATTTCTTCATCCGTTCCGGTTGTACAACGCCACGAGCCTTGTCGATACGAACTTGGCCAGAGGCCACTTCGTAAGTGATGCGGTCGCCTTGCACAAGGCCCCCATCACGCCAGAGACGGGCATTGCCGTCGAGGGTCACGACCTGAGCCTGATTGTCGAAAGTCGCCTTATCGCTCTTGGCGTTCATGCGTTCCGATGGGTCATCCGAATAGCGAGTAATCGCCACTTTGCCCGTTAAAAATGCGGTTTTTACGCCAGTCTCAGGCGAACCTTTAGGTTGAAAGGTCACTTTCGCTTCGTCGGATTCAAGTCGCATGTCCGACTGCGTGATGATCACATCGTCTTTGAGTGTGATCGTCGAAAGGTCTTTGCTGCCGGTTGTGGTACCTTTACTTTGCCAGTGCACAGGAGCCTTTTGACGAGCGGCTTTATTTTTGGCGACCTGTTTCGGATCGACCGGTTTTGTAGGCTTAGGCGGCGCGATGACTTCGTCTACCGGCTCAGGAATGAGCTGAGGTTTGCCGCCGCCAGTTGCGGATTCATCCGTCGGCGCAGAAAGTGGAGGAGCTTTCTCCTTCGACTTTTGCGTTTTCGGTTTAACCGTATCCTTCTTTTTTTCCTTCTCCTTTTCAGGAGTCTTTTCTTTGTCGATGTCTTCGATGTCGGTGATGATATCGGCACGGGCCAGCTGGAGCGGAAAGCTTAGGGCCATCGCTGCTGCACATAGAGCTAAAACATT
>SEDW01000078.1 GCA_004193325.1 Pseudomonadota bacterium
ATGCCGCCCACGACGAGCGAAATCGAAGCGATCGCCGAGAGGAGGAGGCTCATAATCTTCGTGCTCGAAGACAGCGCTTCCTGAATCTCAGCCATGTTTCGCACCTGATAGGCATCTTCCTGCTGGGACACAGGTACCCGGCGACGGGTGTTCATGCGATCGAGGAGATCCTGCTGAGCCTTCTCGGTAAACTGAGCGCCGGCGACTTCGATCTCGATCGTGTCCACATAGTCTTTGCCAAGGAGGCGATACATCGCCGCGTTAAGAGGCACGATGATAATGTCGTCCTGATCCCGAAAGCCATTGGCGCCTTTGCCAGGCAAAACACCGATGACCTGAAAGTTGACCTTGTTGATCTTGATCATCGAGCCGATGGGATTTTCGGTTCCAAAGAGTTCCCTCACAACGGTCATGCCGATCACAGCGACCCTTGCACGCGCAAGGTTCTCGTCATCTGTAAAAAAGCGCCCGGATTGAGGAACCGATGCATGCATCGTCGAATAGGGAGGATTGGTGCCAAGAATCTGGGTGCTCCAGTTCTTGTTGCCATAAGTGATCTGACCTCGACCGTTGACGGTGGAGGCGACGTTGCTGATGTTCGCCACATTCTTCTTGAGATCGGCGGCATCCTCTTGCGTGAGCTTCGATGTAGCGCCGGCCTCGGCCCGCACTCCACCTGCGGAACGCACCGCCCCCGGCCGGAGGATGAGAAGGTTGGATCCGAGCGAGCTCAGCTCCTTCTCCATCGCTGCCTGGGCTCCTGCACCGATCGCCAGCATGGCGACGACCGCCGCCACACCGATCAGAATTCCAAGAACAGACAAAGCCGTTCGCACTTTGTTCGCCGCAAGGGTTTTTATGCCCTGCGCAAAGTGCTGATAAACGTTGGCCAGAGGAAACTTACTAAGCTTTGATTCTGCAGCCTGTTTTTGTAGACTGTTTTGGGTGAAAGGCACCCGGCGTTCATCCGATTGCACAACGCCGTCGCGCATGCGAATCAAACGTTTGGCCTGCATCCCCACCTCTTCCTCGTGGGTCACGATCACGATCGTGATGCCCTGATCGTTGAGATCCTGGAGGATGGCTAGGATTTCGCGCTCACTGTTGGAATCGAGGTTACCCGTCGGTTCATCAGCGAGGATCATGATCGGGTTATTGACGAGCGAACGGGCGATGGCCACGCGCTGCTGCTGACCACCTGAGAGTTCGCTCGGACGGTGATGCGAACGGGTGCCGAGGCCGACCTTTTCGAGAAGGCTTTGAGCTTTCTCAAGATCTAAGCGTTTTTCGCTATAGAGAAGCGGCAGAGCCACGTTCTCGGTCGCATTCATACGAGGCAGAAGGTTGAACTGCTGAAAGATAAAGCCGATCACGTCACGGCGAAAGATAGCCAGTTCGTCTTCGCGCATTTGCGAGACTTCCTGGCCTTTGACCTTGTACGAACCTTCGGTTGGCGCATCGAGGAGACCAAGGATGTGCATGAGCGTGGATTTACCGGATCCCGACGGACCCATAATCGCCACGAAATCGCCTTGCTCGATCGTCAGGCTCACGCCCTTGAGGGCGTTAACGGTGACGTCGCCCATCTGGTAGCGCTTATGGAGATCTTTAATTTCGAGCATGTTTTAACGTCCTCTGTTGCCGCTACCGCTGCCGCTGCCACTTGGGCGACGACCGCCGCCTGGCATGAAAGGATTCGCCGATTTGTTGCCACTGTCGAGCGAGACATCGCTGATCAAAACAGTTTCGCCCTCTTTCAAACCTTCGGTGATCTCCGTGCGCTTGCCATCGGTCAGACCGATTTTGATCGGACGCTGGGCCGGAGGCACTTTTGGATCGAGGGATTTCAGAAGGACAAAGGTCTGACCGTTCTCACTGCGAATCGCTTCGGTGCTGATCAAAATCACGTTCTCGCGGGATTCTGCAAAGAAGGTCACGTTCGCCGTCATTCCCGAGCGCATAAAATCAGGAGTTTTGATCGGCACGACATCAGTCGTATAGGTGGTGACGTTGCTCGTCGTTACAGCTTCAAACGCGAGCTTATCGACTTTGCCTTCGACCGGCTCAGTCGCATACGCGTCGAGTACAATCGTTGCACGCTGACCGATTTTGATCTGCGCGAGATCGGTTTCATCAACCTTGGCTTTTACTGTGAGGCGATCCGACAGGACCACAACCGCTTCGGTATTGGTAAAGGTCTGACCGGGCTCAACGCTACGGAGAATAACAGTGCCTTCAATCGGAGCCAGAATCGGCGTCGGGCGGTACATCTCTTCCCAACGCTTCAATTCATCCGCGCCTTTGGCACGAGCTGAGTCGAGAAGGGCAGCTCTTTCCGTGGAGCTCATCCAACCGATGATCTGGCCTTTTCTCACTTTATCGCCCTCATCGACGAGGACCTGCTCCACACGGCCGGCTATTGGCGGTTTGATTTCCAGACGGTTTTGCGGGAGGACTTCGCCAGTCGCCAGGACTGTACGGTCGAGCGTTCCCCGGGTTACCTGCTCTTCACGGTAGACGGGAGCTGCGGCCGCCTCCTTTTTCTTCGAATAATATTTCCAGCCGCCAAAGGCCGCTCCAGCAAGAACGATGATGATGATCAAAGGCTTTACGAAACTCTTCTTGCTCTTACTCACTTTATACTCCCAGTTCCCAAACCATTTTCCCAAGCAGCTTCGGCGATGACGTAATCTCTTTGACTCTGAATATAGGCCTGCTGGCGATTGATCAGATCCGTCTCAATCAAATCCCAGTCATCAAACGAAAGAAGGCCGTTGTTGTAGCGACCACGGCCAATCTCGGCACGCATCTCTGAGGCTTTGAGAAAGCTCTGGGCCACCTCGAGGTTACGCTTCGCTTCGATGAGTGTGCTGAGGTAGGTGTTGAGATTCAAGACCAGTTGACGATCGAGATCCTCGCGATTCGCGCCAGCCGCACTGCGGGTGGAAATTGCGCTTTGCGTCGAGTAGTAATCGCGGCCACCATTAAAGATCGGCACGCTCAGGACCAGACCTACCGACCAGCTGTCATCCTGCGGAAAAAACACATCATCCTGACGACCATAGGACCCGGACACACCGAGTGTGGGGAAATACCCCGCCTTGGCGAGAGTGATTCCTGAGTCCGCAGACTTTTCGCGGAGAAGAGCCTGCGCTCGCTGAGGGGTGCTAATGGCCAGGGCTTGAAAATCCGGTTTCTGCGGGACTGCAATCTGCGGAATCGCTTCGGCCACAGTGAGCGTTTCGCTATCGTCCCGACCGAGTGCGCGGGCAAGCTGCGCATTGGCAACCTGAATTCCATTGCTCGCCTGCAGAATATTGAGCTCGGCCTGATCGAGATAAGCCTTCGAGAGAAGAACTGAACCCCGGTTTTCCGATCCGTTGTCAAAACGTAGATCGACGAGATTTAAGTTGGATTTACGGCGATCGCGAATGTTTTCCTGCAAACGTATTGCGCGCTGCGCGTAGACAAGTCTGGCATAAGCCGTCTTGAGGTCGTAGGACGTTTGCGCTTTGGCGATCTGAAAAGTCTTTTCCGCAATGGAGGCTGTCGCATCGGTTTGTTCGACCCGTGCCTGATCAGCCCAACCGTTAAAGATGTTTTCACTGACTACGACCGAAGCGTTATAGCTGTCTTCGGTACGTGATCCGGGAATAGCCATATTCTTGCCATAATTGGCTTGAAAGTTTGCCGCCACCGTTGGGAGAAAAGCAGATTTGGTGGCGCTAACCTGACTTGTGCTGGCCTGCCAACTTTCGAAAGCTGACTTGATCGCAGCGTTGTTGCGGGAAGCTTCGGCTACGCATTGTTCCCAGGTGAGGGTCTCAGCTCTTAGTCCGAAGCTATAAAAAGCCGCAAAGCATAGGAGAAAACGTGATCCTGATATGCGCATTTCTAAGCCTCAACGAGATCGTGCAAATTGCACCGCAACTATAACAAAGTCCATATGAGGGGGCGATTAATAAAGCGTAACCATTTGTAGCAGCAAACGCTAAAAACCCGCGAGTCATGACGACTCGCGGGCTCTTGATCGCCACGAAGGCTCAGCTTTGCCAGAGTCCCTGATGATGCGTGAGCAGATCATGGAAAGTTCCATCGGCAATCGCAGCCCGAATTTCACGGATAAAGTTGAGATAGTACGTGAGGTTGTGAAGCGTCAAAAGACGTTGTCCCGTGTACTCCTTGGCCATGAAGAGATGGCGAAGGTAGGAGAGAGAGAAGTTCTGACAGGTGTAGCAGTTGCAATTCTCGTCGAGAGGACCTTTGTCCATGCGGTAACGCGTGTTTTTGATATTCACGCGGCCCTTCGAAGTGAAGAGTGTTCCGTTTCGTCCGTTACGAGTCGGCATTACACAATCGAACATATCCACGCCCGCGGCGATCGATTCTATGAGGTCAAGCGGAGTGCCCACACCCATGAGATAACGGGGTTTTTCCTGAGGCAAACGATCGCAGCAATGTTTAGTGATGCGGCGCATGTCTTCTTTGGATTCACCAACTGAAAGGCCGCCGATCGAATAACCTTCGAAGTCCATCGCAGTTAAAGATTCGATGCTTTCGGAGCGAAGATCTTCGAACATACAGCCCTGAACGATACCGAACTGCGCGAGTTCCATTTTGGTTCTGGCAGCGCGAGACCGAGCGGCCCAACGCATGGACCGGCGCATCGAACGCTTGGCTTCGTCATAAGTAGCGGTGCCGGCCGTACACTCGTCGAGCACCATATGGATGTCGGCGCCGAGAGTTTCCTGGATTTCGACCGCGAGTTCTGGCGTGAGATGGATGTGTTTGCCATCGAGATGGCTCTGAAAATGTGCGCCGGTTTCATCAATTTTGCGCTGGTTGGCAAGGCTGAAAATCTGAAAACCACCCGAATCGGTGAGGATAGGTTTCTGCCAGTTGACGAAGCCATGGAGGCCGCCAAACTCGCGGATAATCTCAAGTCCCGGACGGATGTAGAGGTGATAGGTGTTGCCTAGAATGATCTCTGCGCCCATGCCGTGCAGATCTTCAGGAACCATGGTCTTCACAGAACCAACTGTTCCGACTGGCATAAAGATTGGGGTTTGCACCTGACCGTGGTGAAGGTCGAGAGTGCCAAGACGTGCATTTGTTTTGTCGTCTGTTTTGTGGAGCGTGAACATAGGCGTCGTCCTGAATATATCGTGCTGAAATAGCGTATAGGGCTGTCGACTGACAGCTTCCATACCCCAATGGACACGATAATTCAAGGAAGGAGAGCGAAAGTCAGCCCTCTCATCAGACTATGGATTTGCCGAGACCGGATAAGATCAAGTCGACTACCACGTTAGCGGATTGCGCGTTGATATCCGAGACCGGATTCAGTTCCACAAGGTCCATTCCCACGAGCTTTTTCGTTTCATAAATCATTTCGAGACAGAGATGGGCCTCGCGCAAGGTGAGGCCACCGCTCACGGGTGTGCTGACACCTGGTGCATAGCGCGGATCGATACCGTCGATATCAAAGGAAGCATGAATTCCCGCAGTTCCGTTGCCGGCATGCTCAATCGCTTCGCGCATGACGTTGAACATGCCCTTTTCATCAATGTCACGCATCGTAAAGAATTTGATTCCGCTCTCGCGAAGAATTCTTTTCTCTTCGTCATCGATATTACGAATGCCGATCAACGCAGTGTTCTGCGGACGCAGTTTTTTGCCGGTGATCGAAGTCAAAGCATCGTGCCCGCGACCGAGCAAAACTGCTAAAGGCATGCCATGAATATTCCCGGAGGGAGATGTATCAGGCGTGTTAATGTCCGCGTGCGCATCGATCCAGATCAGACCGAGTTCTTCATTTTTCTTCGCAAAATGCCGCAAAAGACCACTGATGCTACCAATAGCCACCGAGTGATCACCGCCCAGTGTGATCGGAATATTTCCACGATCCAATATACCTTCGACGATATCGGCAAGGTTGATACAGATGTCTTTGATGGGCGTGAGATAAAATTCGTCTCGTACCTCCTGCATCAGAGATTCGCGAATTGGAATATGAAGATCGCCAAGGTCGACGACTTTAAAACCCTGCTGTTCAATTTTCTTTTTGAGATGGGCGATGCGGATCGATGCTGGACCCATGTTGGAGCCACGAATGTTGGCACCTAAGTCTGACGGGGCGCCGATGATTTCAATTGTTCGCTGTCTGTCCATGGATTGCCTCAGAAATGCAGGATTTCAGTTCATCCTTATTCTGAAGAAGGAGAGGCTTAAGGTCAACGCGGGAAAAGGTGGAGGAGAACGAGGGGTGGCTGAAAGGGAAAAGACCCTAAGGTATGGTCAGGGGCGGGAGCAAGACGCTCCCGCCTTTATGACGGATTCACAGTAGGGTAGAAAGAAACTTTTTCAGAGCCTTAGCTAGACTTCCGAGAATCTTAGAGATTCTGGAGGAGAGTCTGAGCTGTTTGTGGCAACTGGTTCGCTTGAGCAAGAACCGAAGTACCAGCCGACTTGAGGATGTTGGCCGAAGTATACTTAGCGGTCTCTTCAGCGAAGTCTGTATCCATGATACGGCTATTCGCAGCGCTCAAGTTCTCTGTTGTTGTTGCCAAGTTGTCGATTGTGCTGCCGAAGCGGTTCTGAATCGCACCGAGGTAGGAGCGGTAGTCAGAAACCTTAACGATAGCTGCATCGAGTTGGTTGATTGACGTTTGAGCGGCTGCCTTAGTGTTAACGCGTGTGCCTTCTTCTGCACGACCGATGTCGAGAGATCCGTCACCGGTTGTGTAAGCGTTCAGCTTGCCCAAGTCGATTTTGATAATGTTAAGTTGGTTCGCTTGGTCAACGCCATCGACACCAGCGAAGTAGTCTTTACCAACTTGAACTTCAAGTGGGAAAGTACCTTCTTGGTTAGCGATTTCGCCGTCTAGCTCTGTGTCGCCGACGATCAAACGTGTACCGTTAAACTCAGTCGCTGTAGCGATACGGTCAATCTCGTCTTTCAGAGCGAGAAATTCTTTATCGAGGAAACCGCGTTCAGTTTCACCGATGGTATCACTCGCGCCTTGTACTGCGAGTTCGCGGAGACGTGTGAGCATGTTGGTGGTTTCTTCAAGTCCACCCTCAGCTGTTTGCACGAGTGAAACACCGTCTTGTGCGTTTCGTTTTGCTTGGTTAAGCGAGCGAACGTCAGCATTCAAGTTACTTGAAATCGCAAGACCGGCGGCATCATCTGCAGCCTTGTTGATTCGCTTACCAGAAGATAATTTGGCAGCTGAATCTTCAACGTTCTGTACCGATTTTCCCAAGCGGCGTTGCGCGTTGAGTGAAGCGGTATTGGTTCTGATCCTTAAACCCATACTGTGAACTCCTGTCATTTGTTCGAGTCACTTCGTGTGACCCAGTAACCTTTCTTTCGTCCAGGCAGGAAAAGAATTTAGCCTGCAGGTAGGATTTTCTGGTTAAACATATGAAAGGATTGGGATTTAATTTTATACCGGAGGTGAGAATTGCCCACCTCTTGCTATTTGGTAATGGTTTGGGAGTGGATCTCAGGGGACAGTTCACAATTGCTAGAGCCTGTACTCGTCCGCGGTTCATTCTATATAGAGAGCACGAAGCGACTTATTGAATCCTCTGCTGAACGAGAAAGAGGACGAACTTTCGCATAAAATCCTGACCTGAGGAAAAGGGATCTTTCTCATCTTCTGCCAGTGGAATTGAAGAGTTCTGAATGAATTCCGGACCCGCCTCCGGATGCGATTGAATCCCCCAGACCGAATGCTGCTTGTGCTTGATCAATTCAAATTCACAGACCGGAGACGAGGCGCAGTTCTCAAAAACATCCGGGAGCTTTGATACGACCTCGCGATGCGAGACGATGTATCGTCCGCTATTCCCCGACCAAAATCCGCTTTTTTGGAATTGAATCGAACGGAGACCCTTGTACTTCTCCTGAGAGGGTAGAGCGAAATCGATCTTGCCTCCATAAAGATGGGCCAGGAGTTGATGCCCGTAGCAGATGCCGAGAGTGGGCAGGCCGGCATCGATCTGAGCCTTGATATAGGTATGAAGCTCTTCCTGCCAGGGAAGCTGATCGTAGACTGAGGCCGAGGAACCGAAGATTATGAGAGCATCAGGTTTTTGCACAGAGAAATGCAGCGAACTCATGCCAAAAAGAGCAGGTAGATGATAGCTCAGGCGAACTTCGGGGCTGCCGAGGACCAGGCGATTGTAATTGTCGAGCTCCGGCACCCGGCAACCCGGATCGATGACGGCAATATGGAGAGGGCGAAGCAGGCTATTCACCGGTGTAATTCCTTTCGTTCAGGAGCTTATCGCAAGTATTTCACGTCTTAAGAGGGTCTGCAAATTGCTTTGCTCTCGCCGGCTTTCTTATGGCAATATCGCATACGGACAAAGGCTTCCCGAAAGGGTTGGAGTCAATCCCGCCTTTGCCTGTGGAATGACAAGTGATCCCCAAGAAAGAGAGTTTGCATGCTCGACCATATACGCGCCAGCTTTCGTGAAGCACAAGAGGCTTTAGAAGGCCTGATCGCGAACGAAGATGCTCACAAGGCAATGCTCGCAGCCACCCAAATATTTGCTGACTGTTTCCGTGCCCGAGGCCACGTTTATTCCTGCGGGAATGGTGGATCGATGTGTGACGCCACACATTTTGCCGAAGAACTTTCAGGCCGCTATCGCGAAAATCGTCCGGCACTCGGTGCGATTTCGATGGGTGATGGCGCCCACCTTACCTGCGTGGGTAACGACTATGGTTTCGACTTTGTGTTCTCACGTTTCGTCGAAGCGCAAGGTCGCACGGGAGATGTGCTCGTCGGTATTTCGACGAGTGGTAAAAGTGCGAACGTGATCAAAGCTGCTGAAGCGGCCAAGGCTATCGGCATGAAAGTCATCACCCTGACTGGCAAACCGAATAGCGCTCTGGGCAAACTCGCCGATGTGGATATCTGCACTCCCGCTGGGCGTTACGCAGACCGTGTTCAAGAATTGCACATCAAAGTGATTCACACTCTAATCGAACTGATCGAGCGCGAAATGTTCGGCGCTGAATATAAGGCCTAATCTTCATGACCCTCTTCGACAAGATTCTTGCAAAAGAGATTCCGGCGAATATTGCTTTCGAAGATGAAACGGTTTTGGCGTTTCACGATATCTCGCCACAGGCGCCTATTCACGTCCTGGTCATTCCAAAACATAAATGGATGCGCTTTGCTGATTTTGCCAGTGCGGATCCATCGAAAATCGGTGATTATATAGGTGCCGTTGCTCGCGTGGCCAAACATTTGGGTCTCGACGACAATGGCTATCGAGTTGTCTTTAATAACGGTCGCGACGGTCAACAGACAGTTGATTACATTCACGCTCATATCTTGGGCGGCCGCAGACTGTCTTGGCCTCCAGGATAATATGGAATTAAAGCAGGTATTGAAACTCACTCCAAACCTATTCACCCCACTCAGCCGCACGCCTTGGGGTGGTAATGAGATTGCACGCAACTATAAGCAGTCCTGGGTGAAAGATCCGAATGCCACGGCGATCGGAGAATCTTGGGAAGTTTCCTGCGATCCTGCTTTTCCCTCGCAGGTGATTGGCTTCGATAAATCCCTGGCGGATTTAATTTCAGCCGAACCCGAGCGCATGCTTTCTCCCACATATTTCAAAAACTATGGGGCTTCCTGCGAGATTCTACTGAAGCTCGTGAACGCTGCATCACCTCTTTCTCTGCAGGTTCACCCCACCGATGATGACCCTTATCTGAAAGCCAATGAATGTGGAAAACCCGAGTCATGGCTCGTTCTCCACGCGGAGCCGGGCAGTGGTCTCTACCTCGGATTTAGCAAAGCCATCTCGAGTGAAAAACTTGCGAAGCTTCTGTACGCGGATCAAGACATCAAACCTTATCTGCAATTTGTTCCGGTAAAAGAAGGTGATTATTTTGAGATCGATCCTGGAGTCATCCATGCGATCGGCGCCGGTGTCACACTTCTCGAACCGCAACGCATTCGCTCGGGCAAAGC
>SEDW01000738.1 GCA_004193325.1 Pseudomonadota bacterium
TCCCTCCCAGGTTTGACCTTTCTCTATCGCCTCACGATCACCTCATAAAAGTATGACCTTATCAGTGGTCTTCGGAGAGAGCCGAAGGTTATATCGGTTCATTAGCCAAACCGGCCTTCTAGGAGAAAAGAACATGAAAAAGTCGCGCAACAGTCTAATTTTGACCACGATTTTAACATCGCTGTTGGTTATGCAAGCTTGTGGAAGGCGATCAGATGCGGAGAAGGCCGAACCTGCCGATTCGAGCGAAGAGCAATCAACCCCAATGGCGCCAGCAAATAACTCCGATGGCCTCACGGCTGCTCCGATCGTTCCTTCTGCTCCGATCGTTCCTCCTGTTCTGCCTTTACCGCCTGTAGTCGTGCCTAGTCCTGCTCCTATTCCAACACCTGAAGTTAAACGCTTTTCAGAAGTCTCCGAGAAAATCCTGAAGCCTTTGTGCAGCCGCTGCCATACACCCCCTCGACTCTCCGGCGGTATCGACCTTTCAACTTACGCATCGGTGATATCAAATATAGATGCGATCAAAAATGCGGCTTTAGTAGAGCAGTTTATGCCTCCAAGTGGACCACTCAAAGCAGAGCCTGCTGCACTGTTGAAGCTCTGGATTGATCAAGGCGCCGCTGAATAATATTTCCGGATCGACTGTCATAACCGGATGTGGAAGGCGCATCAATCGCGCTTGGCCATTTCTTTTTCAAAGAGTTCGTCAAAGTCAGTTACGAGTTTTGAAAACGCAGCATCCTCTTCAGGGTTAGATGAGGCGGACTTTCCGCTCTTTGTGCTTGAATCCTTTGCCTTTAGAGGACGACCGACGATTTTTTTCAGCGCCGCACTCACTTCGGGCCCCATTTCAGAAAACTCGCGGCGGACAATACGCGTCGTTGTCTTGAACAACATATTGTCGAGCTTATCAAAGGCAGCATCGAAAGCTTCACGAATCTTCTCAGCCTCTTTCTCGCGTGCTTTCGAGCTACTGCTGTCTTGCAAAAAATCATCTTTCAAACAGATGTCGACTGTTCTCGCGAGCAGATACGTTCTCGCAAAATCTTTAGGCACACCTGTCGAGGCGGTAAGTCGGTAAAGATATGTGCTGAAAAGAACAGATCGGAGATTTTAGAGAACTGACTGTACCCCGCTTTATGAGAGGGTGCGAAATTGGTAAATCTTGGCGTGGGATCGATATGTCTTCGGCAGAAAAATGCGGAGCAAAAAAACGACTTAACTTTTTTTCAGTTTCGGTTTTTATGTTTTTGGGTCATGCATATACAGATCAAACCTTACAGGCGTGAACCCAAAATCTAATAATCAGAGGCAATGCATGCATTCAGCCAATTTCTACACTCTTATGAATCGTTCGAAGAAGCTTCCTGCTTGGCCGCTGGCCTTCGTCCTCGGCCTTGGAGCCTGCGGCTACCATGGCTCTGCTGATCAGTCCAATCTCAAAGCTGAAAGCACAGCTCTGAGTTTTGCCAGCTGGTGCGAAAGCTGGAGCATTCTTTGTGAGAGCCAACCTTCACCGACTCCTAACCCAGTTGAACTAGACGCTCAAACCTGGACTGCGATCACAAAAGTTGCCGACGAAGCGTTGGCAAACACAGTCGCTTTGAATGTGACACGTGCTGAAATCGATAGTCCTCAACTTTCAGCTGCCTTTCAAAGCTTGGGTCTCACTTCAGAGTTGAATGAGTTCAAGGCTTCGCTCGATTCCCACCAGTGGGAATCTATCGGGCTTGAAGGCAAAAGCCTAGTTAGCCGCGCAGCAGCGGAAAGCTCAGTCGTCGCCTCCAATGGACTCGGTCTGAACACTGCTACTGCTCTCACAGTTAGTCTTGGTGCCGACGCGACAGTCAGTGTCAACGGTCTTAATATCAGTTCTGCTGCCTCCGGTGTGTCTTCAGAACTTAAGACGATCGGTCTTGGCGAAGCCAACTCACTTAATTTTGGCCTTACTAGCGAAACGGTTCAGAACGTGCCATTCGAATTCTTGGAGAACACTTTGGTGAGTGCTCTTGGATTTGAAAGCCCAACGGCTGAGCCAGCCGAGCTAACAGCTCAGCAGGTTATAGGTGCTGCGTACCCACTTCTGAGTTGGGCAAATAAGCCTCAACGTACGATCTCTTTGAACCGTAAATTCTTTACTGTTGCAGGAACTGAGTTCTCGCCAGTTCTGAGCGCTGACAGCAATGGTCCAGCGATTCTGAATGCCTTGTCTGCGCTAAACACTTTCGTTATCTCAGCAACTGCTGGGAAGAACGTCGTTCAAATCGGGCAAGTCAGTGGCGCAAAGCTCGAGTGTAACGTGAACAACGGTACAGCCAAGGTCATGCTTGATAAAGATTTTGGTCTCAAAAGATATTATGAAGTCGACGGTGGTATTGGGCTTGAATTCTTCGGCGTCAAGGCAAGTGCTAAACTCGCTCTTGGAATTCCTCTCACCCTGAAAAGAGTTGAGCTCCGCGCTGACAAGATCACAATTCTCGATATTCCCATCATTGGTAAAGTCGATGTTCCTTTGAAATCGATTACCGAATCCTCTGGCGGCGAAGACACTAAGATTGCTTGTACCAAGTAATTGAGATCTTCTAGTTAAAAGAACCAAAGACCCCTTGAACGTAAAAGTTCGAGGGGTTATTTGTTCCTGGGAAGTTTAAAGATTTCATGTATCTATTGTCAGAAAGCTAGCTTATCCGCTAATGCATGTCTATGATCTCCCAATTGACAGCACGTTTGCTTTCGGGCGTAGATGGTGGAATGGCCTCAAGGAGTCAGCTTTGCTTCTCAGCTTCTCTATTCTTATTCTTCTCTACTGGATAACGCGCATCCCTCATTTTATGAATCACAACTTACGCCGGCTTCCTGCATCCTCAGGCATTCCATCTCAATCGCGAGTGTCTCTCGTCATTGCTGCAAGAGATGAAGGCCCACACATTGCAGCGACTGTGAAATCCTTTGCAAGTCAGAACTATCCTGATCTAGAGATCATTGTTGTTAACGATCGCTCCAGAGATCAAACAGGCCCGGTTCTTGACGAGCTTGCGCTCGAAGAGCCACGGCTTAAGGTTGTTCATAATAG
>SEDW01000739.1 GCA_004193325.1 Pseudomonadota bacterium
CAGGCCGCTTCTCTTGAAGGGCAAACAATGATTGATAACAGTTGGGTCCCGCTGGTTGATTACCGTCGCAACGGAGTTCCGGAAGTAACTGTGCACGGAGCGGTTGCCTGGTTTCATGGCAAAAAACTTCTTCATTCCTACGGCGGCAACGTTCTCTGTTACGGCCGTTCGATGATGAAGCCCGTGCAGATCAAGGTCATCGCCAAAGAACTCGATGAGCATCTCAGCTGGGAATCCAAAGCTGTATCGATCGCTTCGCACAACGCCGAGCCGATCCACCTGGAAGCAGTAAAGGATATTCTCAAGCCGTCTGAATATGGTCTCTTGCAGACACCCCTGGCCTTGCCTCTCATTCAGTTCGGCAAGCAGCTTCGCAGACCGCGCCGCTGGTACCATACCTGCTCCGGCAAGCACGCAGCGATTCTTCGGGCTTGTGCTATCAATCATTGGTCGCGCATCGGCTATACCCTGCCTCAGCATCCCTATCATCAGGTCTATGTGGAAAAGGTGAGGGAGATTCTGGGCGGCGAATTGCAGTCGCAGATCTTTGCCAAAGATGGTTGCGGTCTTCCAACTCTTGCCATGACGGTCAACGAGCTCGCAGCCCTGTTCGCAGACCTTGCTGTGCGCAAGGACGAAGACTGGATCTGGGAAGCGATGGTCAAGAATCCGGATTTGATCGGTGGATTCAATCGTCTCGATTCCACTATTTTGAAATCCTGTGATCAACGCGTGATTGCCAAAGAAGGCGCCGATGGCCTCCTCGGCCTGAGTATCATTCATCCCGATTATCCCGAAGGGCTTGGCGTCGTTATTAAGATGGCTCATGGCTGGGATCCTCGCGGCACTTGGTATGTGGCGCGCTGGGTACTCGGAGTCTTGGGCTTCGAGCTGCGAAATCCCTATCCTCTTGAACGGCAAAAAGCCTTCATCGTCGAAGACATCATTCCGCCTGGTCTCCGTCACGCGATGAAAGATGTGAAAGCCTGGGATGAATGGGATCCCGATCAGGATCGCTGGGACTACAACCCAGAGAGTTATGTGAAAGGATGGCAGGATGGTTCCGATTCTCAATTTTCTTGATGGAAAATTTGTAGCGCCCATCGAAGGCGGCTACCTCGATAATTTTTGTCCTCGTGATGGATCGGTCATGGGCCGTATTCCAGACTCAACAGAAGCCGATATCAACCTTGCCGTTGCCGCAGCGCGAAGGGCTTTTCCTTCGTGGAAGAAGCTGAGTCGGAAGGAACGTTCGGATTTTCTGAATCGCATCGCGGACCGGATCGAAGAGAAGCTCGAGATCTTTGCTGAAGCGGAGAGTCTCGATCAGGGCAAGCCTGTGCACCTTGCACGAACTGTCGACATTCCTCGTGCGATTGATAATTTTCGTTTCTTCGCTGGAGCAATTTTGCACAGCCAGGAAAAAGCCTTTCAGACGAACGAAACTGTCCTGAACTACACCCGCCGGGATCCGATGGGTGTTGCCGGCTTAATCTCACCCTGGAATTTGCCTCTTTATCTCCTGACTTGGAAAATCGCTCCGGCACTCGCAACTGGTAACACCGTGGTCGCAAAGCCTTCGGAAATGACGTCGATGACGGCTCATCTTCTTGCAGAGGTGATGCGAGACGTCAAACTCCCGGCAGGGGTGTGTAACATTATCTTCGGTCGGGGTGCGAAGGCAGGTGATGCTCTCGTCGGGCATCCTGATGTTCCGTTGATCTCCTTTACAGGCGGGACTGAAACAGCAGCCGCCATCGGCCGTCGCGCGGCACCGCTTTATAAGAAGATGAGCCTCGAACTCGGCGGTAAGAATCCTGCGCTAATCTTTGCTGATTGTGATCTCGATGCAGCCGTGGAGACTACGCTACGCTCATCCTTTACCAATCAGGGCGAGATTTGTCTTTGCACATCAAGACTCTTCATCGAAGACAGTATATTCGAAAGTTTTACCTCTAAGCTTGTGGCGAAAGCCAAGGCTTTGCAAGTTGGTGATCCTCGCAAGGCAGAGTCGTTCATGGGACCTCTCGTGAGTCGGGAGCATCGGGATAAGGTTTCCGGCTTTGTGGAACGCGCGAGAGCTGAAGGATTAAAAATCCTCTGCGGTGGCGAGATGCTGTCGTTAGCTGGAGAGCTGGCAAACGGCTATTATTACCCGCCAACCATTATTCATGCT
>SEDW01000740.1 GCA_004193325.1 Pseudomonadota bacterium
ACTTCGGTTTTCGGACCCAGGCGCTTCTCCACTTCATCAGTTTCAGGACTGCTTATGCTCAATACCGATTCGATTCTGAAGTCTAGTATTGCGACCAAGAGCGTTGAGTCTGAAGGCAGCGCCTTCGTAGCTCAGCACTATAATAATTGGAAGCTTGGGCTGCCCTGGGAAACTGTTCTGCCAAGTCCTCGCCAGATGCCAGCGATCATCGCGGTCGGCGGCGGCAAGGGTGGAGTCGGAAAGAGCATCGTGAGCGCAAACCTCGCGGCGACGATAGCTCAGTACGGATACCGCGTCCTCGTCGTCGATCTCGACCTTGGATGTTCGAACCTTCATAGCCACTTCGGTGTTTCGATGCCGAAGAAAAGCCTGGCCGATTTCGTGTTGACCCAACGTATGGGCTTTCGCGAACTTATGATGCCGGCCTCGATTCCGGGAGTTGCCTTCGTTGCCGGCGGCAAAGAGGAAGCCTGGTCGGAGTATATGGAACAGTCCAGCGATCATCTCCTTCCCCTCTGGCAGGCGATTGTCTCCTCCAAGCAGCAGTCGAAAGTCGACATCGTAATCCTCGACCTTGGTGCTGGAACACAGCGCCACACCATGGACTTCTTCAGTGCGGCCCACATGGGCGTGATCACGGTTCTGCCTGAGCCAACATCCATTGAAAATGCCTATGTATTCTTTAAGATGACCCTTTGGAAATTCATTGAGAATATCGGTCGTCGCCATCATCAGCCGGAAGTCGCCCAGGATATCAAAGCGGCGCTCTCGACCATGGTGGGCAGCTCGCTCAGCACGGGTTACGCCGCCTGCATGAAAGAGCTCGCCTTGAGTTATCCGCAGTTTATTCAGGATCTTCAACGCGCGATGAATGCACGCTGCATGGGTATCCTGGTGAACCAGGCCCGGGACCAGTCGGACATCGATTTGGGAATCTCGATGGATCACGTCTGTCAAAAGTACTTCGGCTTTCCATCGAAGTCGATTGGCTATCTAAACCACGACGAAGCAGTGCTCAAATCTTTGAAAAATCGTCGTTTGCTTGTTTCCGAATTTCCCCATAGTATGATTGCTAAACGTCTATCAGTTGCAGCGTCGCAGTCTCTCAAAATTCTTGGCATACAACGGAGAACTTGATGATCGGTCAGCAAGGTATGGATTCTAATTCTGAGGGTATGAAGCAAGGCCCTACGTTTTACGAATTACTTGATGTCCCCACCAATGCGCCCCGTCTTGCGATTCGCGAAGCATATATTCGCATCAAACACACTTATGCGAGTGGCAGCCAGGCTCTCTATTCCCTCGTTTCGGACGAAGAAGCACGGGACATGATGGACAAGGCGGAAGAGGCTTATCGCGTGTTGGACGACGAGCTTTTGCGCAAGGAATATGATGGGAAAATGGGAATCCAACGAGAAGTTCGTATGAACACTCAGGAGTTCTCAGGGCTTTCGGCAAGTGATCTCGCTCAAACGAAAGTGCGTCGTACTTTGAAAGAAGACGATGATGATATTGCTCTCTGGAACAGCCCTCAGTCGTCGGAGCCTCAGCGCCCGCGCACAAGGCTGACGACTTCGTTTACCAAGATCAAGAAATTCGCCGCCCATGCTTTTGATACAGAAGTTTTGGATTTGGTGAAATCCATGCAGGCTGAGCCGATGCTCTTCGATGGCAAGTCACTTGTCCAGTTGCGCGAAGCGGTTGGCGTGAGTCAGGTCGAAGTCCAGGAGCGGACAAAAGTGTCCCTGGAATACATCAAAGGCCTTGAGAATAACGACTTTCATAAGTTGCCATCCCTCGTGTATATAAGGGGCTTCACAAAGATCTACCTCCAGTATTTCGGTATAAAAGACTGCGATACTCTGGTTGAAGCCTACACGGAAAAATACAATCTATGGCGCGAGCAGAGCAAAACACAACCATCTTAACGGTTTCCGACACTGATTCTGGACGACTTGACCAGTATTTGGTTCGTGAACTTCCAAACTACAGCCGATCCACTCTCCAAAATTGGATCCGGGCGGGGCTCGTTCTAGTAAACGGCGCCCCGACAAAAAGTGGCTTTGATCTCTCGCCCGGCGATCATATTGAAATCCTCAAGGCAGAAAAACCCGAACATGATGACATAGATCAGCCAAGCGTCCCGCTTGACATACTCTATGAAGACGATGCCATT
>SEDW01000079.1 GCA_004193325.1 Pseudomonadota bacterium
TTCCATGACGGATTTTTGGGTTCGCTTTCAACGAATGCGTGGTCATGACGTTCATTTCGTTTGTGCCGCCGACACGCACGGCACTCCGATCATGATGAACGCGAAGAAGTTAGGCGTTTCTCCTGATTCGCTTGTCGAAAAATTTCGGCTCGAGCAGGTCGAGACCTTTAAACTGTTTGATATTGCTTTCGATCATTATGGGTCGACGAACAGTGCGACCAATCAGAAAATCTCGGATCGGATCTTTAAGGCTCTCGACACGAGTGGAATGGTTGAGAAGAAGATTCAGATGCAGTCGTACTGTGAGACGGACAAGATGTTCCTGCCGGATCGTTTTGTGAAGGGTACCTGTCCAAAGTGTAAGGCTGTCGATCAGTATGGCGATGGTTGTGAAGTCTGCGGTACCGTGTATTCGGCTTCGGATCTCATCAATCCGCACTGTGCGGTCTGTAGTCGCGTGCCCGTCGAAAAACCGAGCGAACACCTCTATGTCAAGCTCGAGACTTTCCGCAACTATCTGAAGGAGTGGGTGCCTCAGCACACGAGTCCAGAGGTCGCGAAGAAGCTTGCAGAGTGGTTTGATGCCGAACTTCAATCCTGGTGTATCTCAAGAGATGAGCCTTATTTCGGGTTTGAAATTCCGGGTAATGCCAAAAAATATTATTATGTTTGGTTCGATGCACCGATTGGATATCTGGCATCGCTCGAAGATTCTTTGAAAGGCGAGAGCTTTGAAAAGGTCTGGAACGATCCAGCCACTGAAATCTATCACTGCATCGGTAAAGATATCGTTTATCACCACGCTCTCTTCTGGCCAAGCATGCTGAAGACTGCTGGACTTGCCACACCAACAGGTATTTGGGTGCATGGCATGCTTCAGGTGAATGGTGCGAAGATGAGTAAGTCTCGCGGTACTTCGGTATTCGCGTCGACGTTCCAGAAGCATTTGGATCCTGTTTACCTTCGTTACTATTTTGCATGCAAAATGAGCTCCTCGATCGACGATATTGATTTGAACTTTGACGATTTCATCTCTCGCGTGAACTCTGACCTCATCGGCAAGATCACCAACGTGGCCTCACGTGGTGCTCAGATGCTGCAAAAGATGGGCGGAGCGATGGGACAGCTTTCTCCCGAGGGCACTGAACTCGTTCACAAGGCTCAAGAGCTAGGTCATGAGATTGCTCAGTTCTACGAAGATCGTGAATACGCGAAGGCTATGATCTCGATCCGCAGTATTGCGGACGATGCTAACAAATACTTTGACAAGTACGAGCCCTGGAAGCTGGTCAAGACTGATGAAGATGCAACGCGTCAGATCCTAACAGGAATTCTGAACCTCTTCCGCATCATGGCGATTTACCTCAAACCGGTAATTCCATCGTATACGAAAAAGGTCGAAGCACTTTTCGACGAAGCGGCTTATCAGTGGGAGAGTTCGAAGATTATTCTCGAACATCATAAACTCGCAGCCTTTGAACACCTATTGAAACGAGTGGAGCCTGGACAGGTGGAAAAAATTATCGAAGAAACGAAAGAGATTCACGCCGCGAACGCTCCGGCCGTCGACCCTGAGAAGGCACTCGCTATCGCGCCGATGATCACGATCGATGACTTCAGCAAACTCGATCTTCGGGTGGCCCGCATCTCAGCCGCTTCGCATGTGGAAGGCGCTGGCAAGCTCCTTCAACTCACACTCGATCTTGGCAACGGCGTCACGCGTAACGTGTTCTCCGGCATCAAGTCGACTTACAAACCCGAAGATCTCGTCGGTAAGCTCACTGTCATGGTGGCAAACCTCGCGCCTCGCAAAATGAAGTTTGGTATCAGTGAAGGCATGGTCCTAGCTTCCGGTGATGGAGAGCGTCTGGCTCTTCTCTTCCCCGATACGAATGCGGAACCAGGTCAACGCATCAGCTAAAGGGAAGTCCTTATGGAACTGAGAAGCTTTCTGGAACTGAATGAAGGGATGGCCCTGCGCTTTATCGTCGACTGCCTACAGGCCGTGGAGATGAACTGGTCCTTCGAGGACAAGCGGGCCGAGTCTTTGTCCATTCTCATCGAGGTTCTCACTTGGGCGGGTCTGCATCGTTCGGAAAAAGTCCGCGAGCTGACCACCCTTCCCCAAAGGATTCCAGCCGATCCCAGCTACCATCAATACATGACCCTTGTCGCCCCGATCGAACGCGCGTTTGGCCGGGGTGTGACCGATCCTGATATTCTAGCCCGCTCAAGCGATCGGGACGAAGCTATCGGGCAGGTTCTTCCTCTCGTCCTTGTCGTCGATAATCTTCGCTCTGCATTCAATGTGGGATCGATCTTTCGCATCTCGGAATGCTTTGGTGTTTCACATCTCTACCTCTGCGGCTACACAGCCACACCCGAGCAGGACAAGCTTAAAAAAGCGTCGATGGGCACTGATTCTCTTCAAGCCTGGAGTTGGGAGCCGCATTCGAAAGATGTTCTGGCTAAGCTCAAAGCCGATGGCTACAGGATCTATGCGCTCGAGACGAGTGAGCAGGCAAAGAATATCCAGCAATTCAAATTCCCGAAGGAGCCAACGGCTCTGGTCTTTGGTAACGAACGATTTGGAATTGAAAATAACTTGATGGAACTTTGTGATGGCGTCTTGGAAATCCCCTGTCAGGGACGCAAGAACTCACTGAATGTCGCGGTTTCTCTTGGAATCGCCTGCTATGAATGGCGAAGCCAGTATCTGACCTGAACCTAAGTCCAGGTCATTCGGTCGAGAATCAATTCAAGAAGAGACGAACCAACTTATCTTTTAGCGGCGTGAAGGGTGCGTAACGGATCGGCATGTCGAACCATGTTGCAGTCTTGAGAATCGCCTTTTGATGGACGAAACAATCAAAACTGTTTTTGCCGTGATAATTCCCCTGCCCACTCGCGCCAACGCCACCGAAGGGCAAATTCGCGTTTGCCAAATGCATCAGCACATCATTGATTGCACCACCACCGAAGCGGCAGGAGCGAGTAACGCGCGCTTGTTCTTCACTCTTCTCTGAGAAGATATAAAGTGCCAAGGGATGGGGGCGGCTGTTGATGATAGCAATCGCATCGTCGAGCGAGTTGAAGGTAACGATCGGCAGAATAGGACCGAAAATCTCTTCCTTCATCACCGCCGAATCCAAAGGCACGTTGAGCATGAACGTGGGTTCAATCATGCGCTCTTTGGCATTTGTACGACCGCCGTGTACAACGAGCTGAGGCTGCAGCAGGCCTGTGAGGCGCTGATAATTCTTGTCGTTGACGATCTTTGGAAACTGCGGATTCTCGAGAGGGTTTTTCCCGTAACGTAGATCCACTTCCTTGATCATCGCCTGTAAAAGTTCGTCCTCCATACCTTTCTCAACGAGAAGGTAGTCCGGTGCCACACAGGTCTGACCCGAGTTGAGGAGCTTGCCAAAAACAATGCGGCGCGCAGCGAGGCTGACGTTTGCACTCTTCGTCACGATACAGGGACTCTTGCCACCAAGTTCGAGTGTATAAGGAGTCAGCTGCTTGGCTGCGGCTTCAGCTACGATTTTCCCGACCGAGGTACTGCCAGTGAAAAAGATGTGATCCCATTTCTGAGCGAGGAGATCAGTCGACACTTCCACGCCGCCTTCCACAACAGAAAAGAGCCCTGGATCGAAGGTCTCACGAATCATCAAGGCGATCGCTGCCGAGACGTTTGGAGTCATTTCTGATGGTTTCAAAGTTACGACGTTACCCGCTGCCAAAGCTCCGACTGCAGGATTGATGGCGAGCTGCAAGGGGTAGTTCCAGGGCGCGATCACTAGGATTTTGCCGAGGGCTTCAGATACGACATGGCTTGCCGCTGGCTGTAAAGACATGGGTGTCGGCACGCGACGCGGTTTCATCCAAGTCTTCAAACCCTTCAGGACATGGGCGATTTCATCGTAAATGATTCCGATCTCGCTGATGTAGCTCTCGTTCGGGTGTTTGCGCAGGTCTTTATGCAAAGCGTCCATCAAAGCGTTTTCGTGCTTTTTCAAGGCGGCTTTGAGGAGGAGGAGACTTTGACGCCTGGATTCATAGCTGCGCGTGGCGCCGCTGAGAAAGTACTGATCTTGGGATTTAGAGGAGACTAAAGCCGCAGTAGTCGTGGATTTGGCGACTGTGCTTGTGGCCGGCAAAGTAAGGGAATTATCAAGTTGAGTCATAGCTCTACGCTCCCGTTTAAATGGAGGAAACGCCAAACTATAGCAAGGATGATGGGGGAGGAAAAGGTATTAGCGAAGGTCAGACTCCGAAGGGCGCTTCGCGGTCGTCGCTAAGCCCTTAAAGAGTCTGATTATACTGGCATCGGGATATTAAGAAGTCTAAATATCTGGCGGTTTTTGCGGTGCTCTGCGTCTTCGATGAATGAATCATAACGCTCACGCATTTCCGTGGTGATTTCGCAGATGTTCACACCGTAGCGTTTCATCTTCTTTTCAAAATCAAATTCACAGCGAATCACTTTACCAAGGAAACAAATCGGTTCTTCATCTTCGACATGCACCGTGAGTTCAAGAAGGGTTGCTTCGTTGAAAGGCACACGAAATCCTGGAGGGCTCGCAAGGAGAAAGCCAGACTTCGAGATGTTGATTGTCTTCATTGTGTAGAGTTCAGGGGAACCAAAAGTCTTGGCATCAACGCGAGTTGGAATCTCGGTTTTGAAGCGAGCAAAACGCACGTGGTAGAGCTGCTTATTGTTGATGGCAAAAGTTCTTTGACTCAGTTCAGGAATCAGTGTCTCGAAATCAGTATCAGGATCGACACTGATGAGACGGTAGCGGTTATAGCCATCGGGCAGGTTTTCTTTGGGAACAGCCTGATGAACGATAAGAGGAATAATGTGGTTCTCGTTACGCTCGATGAGTACAGCCGTACCGATCTCGAGAGTCACGGATGTGATCACGCCGATATTATGGTGGCAGATCTCATAAAGCGCATAATCCACTGGTTTTTCCCAGCCTTGGATCAGCATTAGACCTATGCTCAAACTTGGTTGCCCAAGCGCCTGGTCTATCGATTGTATGTTCTCCGCTAAGGAAGACATGCTTGTAGTCTCCAACTCTGATAATCAACTTCCATAGTTCCCTATCGGATAATATGAGTTTTCGTTAACAGCTTATCGAAAGAATTCGAAATAATTTTGCCAATACCGTGAGTTATCGCCTGCTTAAATTGTAGAATTAGCCCCGGACGCAGGTCTCGAAAGATTCGCCTTTAGAAAAAGGCTTCCTATTCTAAATCGTAAGCAACTGATATTGCATGGATATTAGGCATTCGCAATAAAATCCCGGGCTTGAGCGAAGATTTTCCTCGAGGAAAAATTCTTACGCAGCGTGGCTCGCGATGATTGCTGGCGATGGTGATCAGTAGGTTAATTTTCTCATCAATACGTTAGAGGAACAAGACAATCTCAAAGAATTCGTCCGAAGCATTGGGAGAGCTAAGCTAGCGGGTGCTGGGGATTGGAGCTGGCGAATTCGCTGAGCATCTGGTCTTTGCGTTGCCGGGGCAGTGTTTTGATTAAACGTTCCCGACGAAGAGCGTCGCCGTGTGTGAAGGGGCCTTCGCGATAGACGAGGCTGACAGCGGGATTGATGCGCGTGTAGCGGGCTCCTTTGCCGCTCAGGTGCATTTTAAAACGTTTCTCTGGATCTTTGGCTATTCCGCAGTAGAGAGAATCATTCGCGCAGCGCACGAGATAGACAAACCACTCTTCCATCACATCTTCCCATCGTTAAACTCGATTCCTTCATCATAGAGTGAATGGGTTGCTCGTCAAGACGAGATAAGGCGGCTGCTTGTCAAATCTTCCAGAAGGCTTCGATAGTGCATGCGATCTTCCATACTTAATCGCAAGGCCTTAAGGTCTAAGGCGCTTGAGCATCTCGGCGATAGCCTTTTCACTGCCGTGTTGCGAAGGTTCATAGAATTTAGTTCCCTTCAACTCATCCGGCAGGTTGCTCATTTTCGCAGCTTCGCTTGGATTGTCATGGGCGTACACGTAGCCCTTGCCGTAATCGAGACCTTTCATAAACTTCGTTACCGCGTTTCGGAGATGAAGTGGTACCGGAAGATCGCCGGTTTTCTCGACCGTAGCAAGAGCCTCATTGATCGAGAGGTAGCTCTTATTCGATTTAGGGCTCGAGGCAAGAAAGGTTGTGGCCTGAGCCAGAAGAATACGACCTTCGGGCATTCCGATTTCGCGAACGCCTTGTAGAGCGGCCTGTGCGACGAGTAAAGCCGTCGGCGATGCATTGCCAACATCCTCGCTGGCGGCAATCACCAGACGCCGACCGATAAAGACCGGATCTTCTCCCCCATGTATCAGACGTGCGAGATAGTATACGGCCGCATCCGGATCACTCGCCCGAATGCTTTTGATGAAGGCCGAAATAATATCGTAGTGATACTCACCCTTCTTATCGAAGTGAGGAACGATCGTCGATAAAAGCGGTTTGACTGTTTCAAGCGTGAGAGGAACGGATGGCTCCATCAAACTAAATGTAGCCTCGAGCAGATTGAGTGCCGCTCTCACATCGCCGTCGGATGCATCAGCGATCGCGAAGGCAAGGTCATCGGCGAGCTCAGTACCTTCGCGCAGAGCAATTGCTTTGAGCCGAAGACTCAACGCGGCGGAATCCACTTTGGAGAACCCGATGGTCAGACTTCTCGAGAGGAGAGCATTGTTCACAGAGAACGAAGGATTTTCGGTCGTCGCACCGATGAGTTTGATGTGGCCGGCTTCAACCGATGGCAGGAGTGAATCCTGCTGACTCTTATTGAGTCGATGAATCTCGTCGAGAAAAAGAATGTTGGATTTATCACCGAGGCGCATGCGCGACTGCGAATCTTGAATTACTTCCCGAATATCTTTGACGCCCGCATCCACGCTTGAGAGTTCGACGACATGACGATTGAGAATATGTCCGATGAGACGGGCAAGAGAGGTCTTGCCTGTACCGGGAGGGCCCCAGAAGAGTAGAGAATGAAAGCGATCGGCATGCACCAATTTCCAGAGGGGCGAACCCTCGGACCAGATTTTCTCTTGACCAATCAGCTCCTCCGCCAATTGAGGGCGATAGCGTGCTGCCAGGGGAATATCAGTTGAAATGGCCATAATCATCCTCGGTTCCATGCGACCCGGGGACCTTAACATGAAGCCCCGAGCTTTCAAACGGCACTTCGCCTTTTCTCTTCGGAATATATCGATAAATTATTAAAAATCAATAAGTTACAGAAGGATTGCGCCGCTGTGCTCAGGCACTTTCTTAGTAGAAATATAAGGTCTTCTTGTGCTATAAGAGCGCAGCTGAGTTTGACTCTGAAAGCCTTGTTGAGCAAAGGATAGACCATGACCGCATACATCAGTTTTAAAACTCGTCTCGACGAAATACATACATGGCCCGGATCGTATCTCTTTAAATTTGTTGTGCCGGAAGCAAAGAAAGGCGAATTGCTGAGTATCATGCCGACCGGCATGGTGCAGGAACGCAGTTCTGCCAACCAAAAATATGTTTCGATCAGCCTGACGGCGCATATGGAAAACTCTGACGAAGTCATTGAGATCTACAAGAAAGCCGCGAACATTGAAGGCATTCTCACGCTCTAATACCTCTAAGCCTTGTCCCGCAAGGCTTAGATCTTCTCCCTAAAAAAATCTTAGTTTCTTCGAGCATCGCATCGTAGAATGATTCATAGTTGATCTGAACAGGGAGGGTACTATGAATCTAGATCCTAAAAACTACGTGGCTTTACTCGACTCAATCATTCGCACCAATCCGAGTTTGCTCGACACCATTCGGTCGATTCTGAAAGCCTATCTCAAGCTCGATCCCTATGAAGATTTGCTAGGTCAGATGGACACTAAATTGCAGGCAACTCTTCTTTACATCATCCACGACATCAACGAGATCGAGAATCCCTTCACACTTGAGCAGGAAGTTTTCTTTCTCCTCGAGCACCTCAATCAGGTTGAAACGGAGCTCGAAGGTGACAGCGATGCTGTGCCTTCTGAGAACGAATCGACTAAGGCGAGCAAGGCTAAGACAAGTTCGAAGGCAAAGACAAAAGCCAAAGCGAAGCCAGCTAAGAAGGCCGCTGCTAAAGCCAAGCCCAAAAAATCTACAGCGGCGAAGAAGGCGACTTCGGCCAAGCCTAAAGCGAAAACGGCCGCCAAAAAGAAAACGACTAAGAAAGTTGCCGCTAAAAAAGCTGCGCCTAAGAAGAAGACAACTGCGAAGAAAACTGCAGCTAAGAAGACAACGTCTTCTAAAAAAGCTACGGTCAAGAAGTCTTCGGCTAAAAAATTGCCAGTTAAAAAGTCGAAAGCTAAGAGCAGCGTAAAGAAAGCCCCAGCGAAGTCGGCTGCAAAAGCGAAGAGCACAAAGAAAGTTGCGAAGAAGGCGACTAAAGCCAAGCCTGTTAAAAAGGCAAGCAAAACTAAAAAAGCTAAATAAGCGAAATTCGCTATTCATGCGAAGGGGGGTTCGGCAATGCCGGACCCTTTTTTTATCGCATTTTGTTGCCAAACAGGTGATTGAAAGTGAAAAGGCTAGCGGTTAGACTCTAAGGATCACTTTAGAATATCATCCGGCCGAGGAATGCGCCTTGCCTCAAAAAAATCCCAATGAAATTAAAATGGTCGTAGTCATGTCAAACCTCGACATGCGCCTTGCCACGACTCAATTCTTGTCTCACAAATCCTGGGCGGATGTTCGCAATGTGCTCGGTTTCGACCTTGTAAAATCTATACTGACCGATGAGAAATTCGATGTGATCTTCACCGATGGTGAAGAGGCATCGGGCGGTACGGAAAGCTTTCTAAAGAACGTTCGTGCTTCGAAGAGAAATCACACAACGCTTGTGATTTGTGTGCACGCGCAGGAGTCGGTGAAAAAAGACGAGGAACTTCTGAAAGACAAACTCTTTCGCTTCTGGTCTTTGCCAGTCAGCGATTTAAGTCTCGACGAATTAAAATCCGACATCGAAGATCTTCGCTTGAAAGCCGCAGTAGTTCAACAGGCGCAGAATGCGGCTGTTCCCAAAACCTTTGATGTACGTTTGCTTAACGCCGTAATTCTTGGGGTCAGAGAAGTGCTCGATTTCTACTTCGACCACAATGATGTTGATTTCGGCAAACCGAACTACAGAAAGCAGCCTTTGCTCGAGCGTTCCGGAATTACCGGTCTGATTGGAATTCAGGGCGACAAGTTTAAAGGCTCTATGGCTCTGGCAGCCAGCCTCGATTTTCTTCAGCATCTATCCAATAAGGTTTTTCCCGACCAGGAAATCAAGCTGACGAAGGAAGGGTCGATGGATCTGATCGCCGAATTGAGCAATCAGGTTGTGGGTCGAGTGAAGATGCGTTTTGGGGATCTCGGGTTGAATTCCAATATTGGGCTCCCCGAAGTCTTTATTGGCAAGAATCATGCGGTGCCCCACAAGGTCGTCGATACCGCGATTTTTATGGGTCTGAAAGTTTTGGGTTCGCTCTGTGAGCTCGAGCTGACTATTTCCCAGGCAGCTGATTTCTTTATCGATGAAACGAAGAGCGTGGTCTCGACGAAGAACTCACTTATGTTCGAATGATCCCAGTGGTCTTCGAAAAATCGATTTCGAAATATTCGCCCTTTTGGTTCGTGTCGGTTCGGCTGCGACCCGAAAGAAGAAAACTGTAATTCCCAGCCAAATATTACGGCCTGTATGAGGATTCTAAGTCAGCTCAGGGCTTGGGCTTTTTAAAGAAAACAGGAACTTCCTCAACTCCCCGTAAAATCCCACCGATAGGTGGGAATGGATCTTCAAGTACGGGGCATCAAGATGAAAAGAAGTCTAATATCAAGAGCTCGATCAGGGATTGTTCCCGGAGCGATGTTATTCGCCTTTCTACAACTGAATGCCTGCAACAGCAAAAGTCCTTCGATTGAGATCACCGGCAAAGACGGTG
>SEDW01000080.1 GCA_004193325.1 Pseudomonadota bacterium
GGTTGATCTTTATCATCCCCTTTATCCCTATCTCCTCAAACACATTCCGGATCCTCCGGCCTGTCTCAGCTGCATTGGCGATCTCAATCTCTTAAGTCGACCGAAGGTCTGCATAGTCGGATCGCGTAAGGCTTCGGATTTTGCTTATCAGGAAGCCCGCACGCTGGCTCGAAAGTTAGTTAACAAAGGTGCTGTGGTTGTGAGTGGAGGGGCGCTTGGCTGTGATGCGGCCGCCCATCTCGGAGCGATGGAGACGGATCTCGAGCAGGCGCCTACCATCGTCGTCTTCGCCGGTGGTCTGTCCAAACTCTATCCCCAGGCGCTCAACAATCTCTTCCAAAGACTCAAGAGCCAGAACGCACTTTTTATCAGCGAACGCCTTTGGAATTATCCCTCGAGGCCAATGGATTTTCCTGTGCGCAATCGAATCATAGCGGGGCTTTCGAGCTATCTCGCCGTGATGCAGGCCGCGAGTAAATCGGGGGCACTTAAGACGGCGGCCTATGCTCTCGAGCAAGGGAGGGAAGTCTACGCACTAGTCCATGAGGAGGATGATATTCGGGCGGAAGGCTCACGCATGATCCTTGAGGAAGGGGCGATTCCCTTTCATTCGGCCGATGAGTTTATGTCCTTAGTTCTCATGTTCTAAGCAGTTTTCCGGGGCTTTTAGGCGAGACATTTAATTTTGCTTTCTGAGCGGAGAGGAATTAGGCTAAGATGAAGACTATCATTCAGAACACATCTTAACGTGCTTAGATCTGTCCGATCAGCGGACCTAGCAGACAATGGGGAGTGCGCATGCATAGTGTCACTTCAGGAACAGCTTGGTGGGTAGTGGTTCAGGCTATGGCCGAACTCGTAATCTACGGCTATGACGAGCTAGAACTGACAGAGCGGTACGTTCGAGATGAACTGCTCGATGCTGGATTTTCGAGTCATGACATCGAGAAGGCCTGCGACTGGGTGGAAAAAGCCGTTAACTCGGGCACCGTGGTTGAGTCTTTGGCAATGCTTCAGACCCAGGGCGATGGCGTTCGCATTCCACATCCGATGGAACGCATCTGCTTTTCCAAAAAAATCTGGTCGAAGCTTGAGCTCTGTCGGCACAAGGGAATTCTCTCGAATGACATCATCGAAAGAATGCTCGAAGGTGCGCGAGTCATCGATACCCGTGATTGGGATGACGAGGAAGTATCCAATCTTCTGGCGGAGATTTTTACCTCCGTTCTGCCTGGCAGTTCCGAGAATGATTTTCTCGAAATGTTTAAGGTCTGTGTCCCTGAGTTCTATTGTTAGTCCTATCCCCTGGCGGCTTTTAAGCCTTAAGGCTCCTTGCTCTGTCTAAGGTCAATCTTTGACTTCACGACACGTAGCGCGGGCCTTTTTTTATGTCCTTTGAACAATTCGTCGACGAGATCTTCCTCGCCGACTCCCAAATCGATGAGATTCTATTCGATGGCTTTGAGTCGCTTTGCAAAATCGCAGGCGATTCGAAAAGCTATCATATTTCGCCTCTAAGAGATTTTTCTGTCCACAGGCTCCAGGACTTTGCCCTCGGGCAGGGACTTCGCTGGGACCCCATGCAGCCGGCTGCAGGAGGGGCTTTTTCAGTGAAGTCGCCGTCCGGGGAAAGACATTATCGCTGGCATGGTCTTCTTGCTCCAGTCG
This sequence comes from Pseudomonadota bacterium, assembly GCA_004193325.1. Lineage (GTDB taxonomy): Bacteria > Bdellovibrionota_B > Oligoflexia > Oligoflexales > Oligoflexaceae > Oligoflexus. The sequence goes on from SEDW01000080.1 coordinate 1,669, forward strand.
CCCGCGATGGTTTGCTCCTGAGCGTGCGGCGGCATCGCCTCGGCGATTTTTCTCTCGATGATTACCTCGATCCTAATGTTCAGGTCGAAGCTCTTCGCCTGCTCGACTCGAGTTCCCCGGTTTTTGTCATGGGTCCGACGGGCTCGGGGAAAACGAGTTTCATGGTGAGCGTACTCCTTCACTGCGCGGCCGATGAGAGACTCGCGATCCTGGAGCAGATTCCCGAAGTTCCTCAGTTGTCTCCCCGCTGGATAAGACTCTGCGCCCAGGCCGCCAATATTTCAGGCGAAGGTGCGGTGAGTCTCGAATATCTGATCGATGAACTTCTAAGACTGCGCCCTGATCGCATGATCATAGGTGAGCTGCGGCGTGAAGAGATTTTTGCTTACAAGAGGGCATTGCTCGCGGGTCATGCTTCGGTGTGGACGACCGTTCACGCTTCGGGTGCTGAGGATTTACCTTGGAGACTGGCTGAATTGGGGGCTGCAAGCCGTGAGGACTGGGAAGAGATTTTGATCTCCCACTCGGCGCGCGTGGTGTTGTTAAGCCGCCAAAGCCCCCGTTTCCGGGGACTTTGGCAGTTTACAAGGTCTGGTGTTATTTCTTGCTTTTGAAAAATGCTGAGAAGATTTTCTTGAAGAGTCCAAGAAGAGTGTTCGGTACGTCCTGATTCTTTTTGATCGGTTGAACCGGTTTGATAATCGGTCCTGCAGGAGCGAGAACTTTGAGTTTACGCTCGCCGCCTTGCTGAGGCTCACGTGGCTTTTGATGGCCAGGCTGATTAGGACCGCGTTTGGATTCTCTCTCGCTTTGAGGAGTCGCCGTGTCTGATCCTGATCCAGTGTGAGCTTTCTTGTGCGGACGACGTTCGCCACCAGCTCCAGCCTGGCCGTTGGCCTGCTGGGAGTGCTTTGGCTGTCTGCCTTGACCTTGACGTGGTGCTTCGCCTTCAGTGCGCTCAGGACGTGGTGAGCGATCACCTCTAGGCCTAGGACCTTTGCTGTTTTCGTCGGGACGGCCGCGGTTAGCCTGCGGTCTTCCGCCAGTAGCTCCGCTTCCGCTTCCTCCTCGACCTTCACCTTCGCTACGGCCGCCTGAGCGTCCGCCTTGCTGAGATCTTCCACCTTGGGAACGGCCACCAGACCGTTGGGAGTCCTCATCCTTCATGCGATTGCCCTTGAAATTCGAATCCTTATAAGGGTTGGCAGCCTTATCTTCAATTTGAAGATATTCTGCGGGAAACCAATGGGTTTCGATCGGAATGTTCTCGCCCAGATACTTTTGGATCGCGAGAAGGTTGTGACCATAATCTTCGCAAACCAAAGAGTAGGCCGAACCTTCGGCGCCAGCACGGGCGGTACGTCCGATACGGTGAACATAGTTCGCGGCATCATCAGGCAAATCGAAGTTGTAGACGTGCGTGATGCTCGAAATGTGCAGACCACGGCTCGCAACGTCCGTTGCGATGAGGGCTTTCACTTCGTTGTTTTTGATGCGTTGAACGAGTGCGATACGCTTGGTCTGCGGAAGGTCGCCGGTAATAAGGTCGGCTTCGATTCCGTTGTTGTTGAGCTTATACTGGAGCCACTCAGCCACGATCTTGGTGTTGGTGAAGATCACCGAACAGACCGGGTTGTGGTCACGTAAAAGGCCAAGCATGACCTGAAGCTTCTCGGTCGACTCACAGATGACCGCAAACTGCTTGATGCGCTCTGGAGTCATGATCTCAGGGTTAGCTGAAATGTACTGAGGATTTTCGAGGTATTCGAATGCGAGTTCCTTCACCTTCTCGTTCGTCGTTGCCGAGAACAGCATCTTCTGCGTGTCAGGGCTCAACTTCGAGAGGAAGAATTCAACGTCATCGATGAATCCCATGTCGAGCATGCGGTCGGCTTCATCACAGATGAAGAGACAACAGTCTTTGGTCGAGAAGACTTTCTTTTGGAAATAGTCTTTCAAACGACCTGGAGTCGCAACGATCACATCGATACCGGCACGAATCGTCTGAGCCTGCTTTTCATAATCGACGCCGCCGTAGACAGCCATCGAGGAAATGCCCAACTGATTGAACAGAAGTTCAGCATCGCTGCTGATCTGCACCGCGAGTTCGCGCGTCGGAGCCAGAATGATCGCCTTTGGATCTTTACTGATATCCACGCCTGCTTCACGCATCTTCAGGAGCTGGTGAGCGATCGTGATGAGAAAGACGCCCGTTTTACCGGTACCCGTCTGAGAGAAGCCCGCAAGATCCTGACCCTTGGTTGTCAAAGGCAGGCCGAGGCCCTGAATCAAAGTCGGTTTGGTCCAGTTCAGCTTTTGGATAGCGGCCATCAAAGGTTCGGCAAGGCCGAGTTCTTCGAAAGTCTCAACTGCAACCGGAGCTTCTTCAACAAGAGGTTTGTCCTCTTCATCGTCGTCTTCGACAACGATTTCGATCTCTTTTGCAATTACTGGAGCCGAAGACTCAACTGGGAAATCATTGCCCGTTAACTCAGGTGAAGTCTCGTCCGAAGAAACATCCGCGGGAAGAGTATCTTGACCTGATTCATCATTTTTCGTGTTGTCGTTAGTGTCAGTCATCGTTTCTTCCGCCGCTTTAAGCAGCTAATATTTTTGATTTTAACCGATACCGTAGCTCACGGCCAAATAAAAGGTGTACCAATGGCAGATGATCATCGCGACGAGCCTCTTTTGACGCAGGATCCGAAGGATAATCTGGAACAGTCCGATGACCTCGCGCCGGCCGGTGAACCTGAAAGCGATTCAGGGAACGAACTCCTGCGCACAAGCATGGAGGATACAGGAGAAAGCTCCTCACTCCAAGAACAAGAAGCCAGGGTTGCCCAAAATAATGGCGCACAAACGCCTGTAAAGTCAGCGCCAAAGGCTGCTCCGAAGCCCGTCCGTGGCACAAAGGAAGCGGCTGCCGAAGCGTTGCGGCACTACAACCGAGAAATGAACGATTATTTGACTTGGAAAGAAAATTTGCGCCTGACTTCTATGGACCTACAAATCGGCGGGCCATATTTTGATCTCTGGACGCAAGAGGCTAATTTGTTTTTTCGGCGTCTTGTTATATTAAGGAAGCGCGTAGAAAGCATCAAGAAGCAGAAAAGGGCTTAAAATGAAAAAAACCTCTGCAGTTTCAGGGCTGAGCTTGTTGTTATCTCTGAGTTTGACCGGATGTATCACTCCGGCAGAAGAGCGACAGCTCAAGGATGATATCTTTTCGCTACAGACTCGTTTGGTCGCCATGGAAGGCCAAGTGGGCAATCAAAGCAAGGAAATCACAACCCAAGCGAGCCGCCAAGAGGCTTCCGTTTCAACCCGTCTCGACAAGATTTCTATCGAAATTCAACGGATTAAAGGCGACATCGACTCCCTTCGCGTGGGTGTGGTGACAGGCCAACTGCCAGGTGGAGCTGAGGGCACTCAGGAAACGAGCGCTTCGAAAAGCATGACAGATATAGTCGCTCGTATTGACGCTATCGAAGAAAATCAAAACCGTATCATCGCCGCCATCGACAAAGCGATAGAAACGAAAAAACCCGAAAAAAAGTCCGAGAGCGCGGAGTCCAAGGAAAGAAAGGAAAGTGAAGCCAAGCTTAAAACTTTCAAGGACATGAAGACCGCGTTTGATAACAAAAACTACAAGCTGATCGCCGATCACGGGGAAAAACTTGTCGGTACATTCAAACAAAAGAAGACCAAGCAGGAAGCAACCTTCATGCTTGCCGAGAGCTACTACAAGAGCGGTAATATCCGCGAAGCAGCTCTGCGTTACGATGAATATCTCGAAAGCAAGCCGACCGAAAATCTCTCCTTCTCACTCCTTCGAATGGGCGATAGTTTCAAGCAACTCGGCGATGCCGAAACTGCGAAGATTTACTATCAGGAGTTGATTCAGAAGTACGGCAAATCAGAAGAAGCGAAGCAAGCGAAAGAAAAGCTTTCGAAGCTCTAAAAAGGTAAGTTCATGACAAGAATTCTTGGTATCGAGACGAGCTGTGACGAGACTGCCGCCGCTATCGTGGAGAACGGCAGGATCGTAAAGAGCTCGATCGTGGCTTCCCAGATCGACATTCACCAAAAGTTTGGTGGTGTCGTTCCAGAGGTCGCGGCTCGTGCCCATCTCCAGGTCATAGATAAAATCGTCGATGAGGCTCTGGCAGAAGCTGGCGTGACGCTCAAAGACATCGACGGCATCGCCATCACTCAGGGCCCCGGCTTGATCGGGGCTTTGCTCGTTGGCATCGCCTACGCCAAGGGCCTTGCGCTCGCCTCAGGCATCCCATTGATTCCTGTGAATCATGTGGAAGCGCATATTCATGGAGCTCTGCTCGGTCTTAAACAGGCGACGGAAGAACTCTTTCCCTGTCTGGCGCTCGTCGTGTCCGGTGGACACTCGAACATTTATTTTATGAAGAGTCCGACCGAATTTGAACTCATGGTCTACAGCATCGACGATGCCTGCGGCGAGTCCTTCGACAAGGTTGCAAAACTCTTCGGCCTCGGTTATCCGGGTGGTCCGATCATTGAAAAGCTTGCCCGCGAGGGCGATCCTAAAGTCATTCCCATGCCGCGCATGATGGAGCAGAAGGATAAACTTCAGTTCAGCTATTCAGGCCTCAAAACCTACATGGTAAACTTACGCAATAAGCAGCAGATGAATGAGCAGGACGTGAAGAATGCTGCGGCAGCCTTCCAGGAAGAAGCACTTGGTCAGCTCGTGCGTAAGCTCGAAACCGCAAGTCATCTGCGATCCGCCCGCTGCCTGCTCGTGGCTGGTGGCGTGGCTGCCAACCAAAGATTCCGTGCCCTCGTCAAAGAACGCCTGAAACTGCCGGCGCATTTCCCACAGCTTGATTACTGTGGAGACAACGCGGCAATGATTGCCGGGCTTGGATATCATCATTTCGTCAAAGCCGACAATCGTGATGCTTTTCGGCAGCTCGATTGGGATGCTTTTTCCCGCTATCAGTTCTGACGAATCGATTCGTTCCCATTTCTATACATCTCCCAGAAAAACTGGAGTTCTCTTATGAGCTACGATCGCGACTCACATATTCGCCAGAAGAAATCTTTGAGTCAGGTCTTTCTAAAAACCGACTGGCCCGTCATCCGCGTTGCCGAAGGAGTTGAGGAGTGGAATATCTCCCGTATTCTCGAAATCGGACCAGGGGGCGGTATCCTCACGCGTGCGCTCATGGGCAAACCCTGGAAACTCACGGCTGTTGAGAAAGACGATAGATTCGTCGAAAAGCTCACCGATTACTTTAACGTAAGTAAAGAGATGTACGCGGGTCAGTTTCGTATCGTCAACGAAGACGTTCTGAAGTTTGATCTGGGCGCCTGGTTGCGTGAGTCTCAGGAGCCGACGGCAATCGTTGGTAATATTCCCTATGCGATATCCTCGTCCATCGTCCTCTGGCTTTTACCCTATTTACAGAAGGTAAAAGGCGTTAAGCTATTGGTTCAGCTGGAATTCGCGCAGAGACTCGCAGCAGTGGCAGGAACCAAGGACTACGGAAGCCTCTCGGTCTATACCCAACTTCGCAGTCAGGTTAATATAGACTGTAAGGTGGAAAGAACCTGCTTTACCCCTGTTCCTAAAGTAGACAGTGCGATTATCACACTGAAACCGAGAGCGGACGTTCTAGACGACGAACTTTTGCGCAAAGTCGAAAAAGTGTGTCGGGCCTGTTTCACTCAGAGACGTAAAAAGCTCAGAAACTCGGTGAAACAATTTGTGGGCGAAGATCGTCTCGAAGACTGCCCGATCGATTTAAACAGAAGACCGGATGCGATTCGTCCGGAAGAATATCTCGAGCTCGCTCGCTATATTTATAATATTTAAAACTCCTCCATAACGGAGATGGTCTTACATGCTCCGATTTATGCTGATGTTGAGTTTTATCTTCTCGCTATCCTTTCTCTTCTCTCCTTTCGCGATGGCGAAAGATGGAGAAGGGCATGACGCTCATCAGGTCATAAGTCTTTCCGAAGCTCACATTTTCCCCAAACAGTTTATATCGGAAGAGTCTATCGCGGCCGGTGCCATGCCGAGTGGCGGGAGACCAAGCCCTACCATCACCTGGCGTGCGGACAGCACGCCAGAACTCAGCGATGGGATAGGCTATGCCGGTTATTGGCGCGATCTTCCGCCGCTCTCAGCAGGTCAGTACGAAATCGCCTTTGATTTTGCCACGAGTGCTTATGAAGCCATCCTCTTCCCCAAAGGTCATCCCGAACGAAGCCTGCGCATTGCGGCCGGAAGGCCTGGAGTGGATGCCGCTTCGGAAATTCCATTTATCAAGCGCCAGATCTTAAGTTTTCATGCTCAGGCCAATGATGAATGGGTTCTCGTTTTGAATGTGTCCAATTTTCACCGGACATACGGCGGGTTCTGGGAGCCACCGAAGCTCTCTCCCGCGGGTCACCTGCAAACTCAGGCTAACATCAAAACGGGTTTGAACTTTGCCGTCGCCGGTTCCATGATCATTATCATGCTCTACACCTACATGCTCTTCAATCGCCGGCGTAGCGATCTCCCAGCGTTTTTTCTTTCCATGACCTGTGTGGCGATTCTTCTTCGCCTGATTGGCATTGAGAACCTCGAATCTTATTTTGTTGAAACGGTGAAAGACGATTTCACTTTTCAGGTCGTGACTCGGCTCGAATATGGATCCATGGCACTTGTCACCATGGTCTTCCTCGAGTTTCTCCGCCGAACCTTTACGCTCGTACGTCTGCCGCGATTTATTTATCTGGGCTGTCATGCTCTGAGCGCAAGTCTGCTACTCGTCAGTCTCATGAGTTCGCCAATCTTTTTTTCCCAGTTGGTCGGGCTCTATCAGTTCAACGTGCTAATCCATGTCCTCTGCATGTTCTACATCACCTTTAAAGCTTTCCGTATGAATGAGGAAGGCGCTGGTTATATGCTGTCGAGTGCTCTGGTCCCTTTGATTGCTGGGGTGATCGATGTGGTTCAGTCACGGAGCGGCAGCGCTTCGTATATTTCGCACTTTGGTGGGGCGATCTTTATCTTTCTGCAAAGCCAGATTCTTGCAAAACGCTTTGCGAAGGCATTTTTAAGAGCGGAGCATCTCAGTCTTCACCTCCAGCAGGAAGTGGCTCATCAGACCCATCAGATTCGAAACATCATGGACAACGTTCCAGAAGGTCTCTTCACCATCGGTCGTGATCTTCGGATCCAGGGTCACTGTTCCAAATACGTAAATGTGATCTTTCCCGATGCCATGCTGCACAATCTACCTGACCTTTTGATCTACAACACCACGATCGATCGCAGCAATCTCGATATGGCGGTTTCGGTCCTTTTGACAATCATCGGCGAAGACTCGATTAGCTGGGACATCAACGGCGAACATCTCTTTACCGAGTTGGAAACGCATGATCAAAAACTTCTGACCTTCCAGTGGCACCCCATCGTCATTGATGATCGGGTGGAAGAGATGCTTATCATCGTTCGGGATACGACCGAGCTCAGGGATCTTCGCCTGCGCACGCTCTATCAGGAGCAGGAGATGGTGCTCATCAGCACTCTCGCCAAGGCCAAGATCTACCATTACACAAGCTTCATGGAACAGGCTCAGGAAAGTGTGAAGACGATGCACAGCGTCTGGAACATGAACCATACGGGTGAAGATCAAAGTTACATAAGGCTCATTCTCGCCGTCCTGCATACGCTCAAAGGCAATAGCCGGCAGATCGGCTTTGCGCAGCTTGCAAAAGAAATTCATGGCTTCGAACAAAATATAATCGATCTCCGTGAGACGCATGGCGAAGAGGGGGCAGACTTCAGCCATGCCCTCGCCAATGGTCTGCTCATCATAGCCAGCAGCCTCGATATGATCGACTCCCTGCACAAACGCTACTGGGGAGATACCGGGCACTCAAGACACCGGCTCATGTTTCAGCCAGAAGATATCCAAAGACTGCAGTCCTGGGTGGACGGCCGTCAGGGCGATAACTACAGCATCAAACGTCTTCTTCGTGAACGCCTGATGCTGAGCTTTACCGATCAATGGAAAGACCTTCAGGCCGAACTCACCCGCCTTGCTGGGGAACTCGGCAAAGCGCCGCCAAGGCTTACGCTCAGCGTTCCCGAAGATCTGTGGTTCGGCCATGATTTTCAGAATGGTTTGCTCAACGCACTTGGACACATCCTTCGGAACTCCATCGACCATGGCATCGAAGACGGTCGGGCGCGTATCGAGGCAGGCAAAGACATGTGCGGGCGAATCGATATCGTTGGCGAGTGGCAGGAGGATCAGCTGCG
>SEDW01000081.1 GCA_004193325.1 Pseudomonadota bacterium
ACAGGCGGGAAAATCAGGCCTCTCAGAACATTGGTCTTACCGCTATATTGCTTCAAAGGCAGCACATCGGCAGGATTGCGCAGAGTGCCAAGCACATAGGGCTTGTCAGCTGCATCCGCCGCGTTGGCTAAAAGCATGGAACTGAGAATCGAAAGAAACCCAGCACGAAGATTGCGAAGTAATTTTTGAGCCATGGATCGATCTACTTCCTTAGGGGAAAATCCACATTGTCATATGCTTCCAGTCTATGCGAATTCTCGCCTCTGAAGAAGCTAAGCTTTGCCTTTCTCCCGAACTACGGCAACGTTATCCGGATTCGTGTCGATCTGAGACAGCGATTGTTCTTGGAGTCCTTCTAAGCCAAACGTAAAAAAGCCAATCAAATCTCGACTTCACTAAAAGAACTTTGCATAGACAGCTCAACCGTCACGGTTTAGAAAAGATTTGAGTGGAACTGCAGCGGGCGCAGTCTTGGTCTCCAACGACCTCTCTGCTATTCCCTCTACAGAGCTCAAGGCCGGCCAATCTGAGATGATCCAGGACTTATTATGTCAATTCGGACTAAATCGCGACGGTTACTCGCCAGCGGCCTACTGATCGCGGTTACAGACCTTTTTGCGCGTTCTCTTTATGCCTGTCCCGGATTACTTCTCGGGCAACACGTTCCCTTCTACGATCGTCACCTTGTGAAGCGGGATAGCCTTTCGCTCTATGTGCGTGACGGGGAGAGCTGGCGTGCGGAACCGCTTCAGGTCGATCCCTTGGATAACGAAGGGAGTCTGCTCTTTCCCAAGGACTCAAAATGGGTCAAGGAAGGGCTGAACCCTAGCGACAGGCTCAGCTTTCATCTCGATCGTTTCGGGCCGCGCTACGACCTTAATAAGCCTCTCAATCCACCCTGCAAGACGAACGAACTCATCGAGCTCAACTACAAAGGCAAGTACGCCTATCTCATGACCTGTGCTCCCACGGCAGCCGTTAACGCCGAGAGGCCGGTCACCCATCAGGACAAGGATCGCACGGTCCTCTCGAGCGATTACAGCTATCGCTATTCGAAATCCAATCATCTGGTTTTTGAAAATATTCAGGTCGCCTCCCAAAACGGGAAGGAAATGATTCCTGTTGCAAAAGACTCGGATCTCCTGATCGTCGGCGATGTGAAGAAGTTTTTCACGCTCTATTTTGATTCCTCCGATATCGATGCGCAGATCGTTCATCAGCGTCAGGGACCCTTGGGACTCATGGGGGGAATGGAGTTTTTCCTCCGAATCCTCGCTTTCAAAATCGATATGCAGCTTCTTCCGGAAGTGAATTTCTTCGAAGATTCCCTCTTCATGCCCATGAGTATGACCCTCCCGGTAAATGCCGCAAAATATCTTCGGCGCGGCAGCGGAATCTACTATTCCTGGGCTCCTGAGAAGGACGTGGAATGGGACTGGGATAAGAGCGAGCTTGACGATCTTGATGTCGAACTCCTTAATCCCAATGGAACAGGGCCTTTGAGTAAGCCCTCGATGAAGCACTGCGATCTTAGGCACTGCCAGTATTCAATCGTTGGCAAAGCCAAGGGCAGACCCTTTGTCATGAATTTTAAAATTGCGCGGAAGGCTGCTGATCTCGGCTTTTTTCCGCAGCTCATTCGTGATGTGCCGCTCGTGGAAAAAAAGATCGATCACAAGCTGGGACGATTTCCCGGCGAAGGGCGTATTGCCATTTATTTTGAGACGGCGCGTCTGCCGGAAGGCACGCACACCTGGGACTTTTGGATCTATTTTCCGGATAAAAATGCTGACGAGCAGTGCAGCTTTAAAATCAAACGCGAAAACATCAGCTTTCTCCTCTCGAGGCCCCGACCATGAAGTACCTGCCGGCGATCATTTATCACCTTCTCCCCCTTATTCCCCTGGCTTTCGGTTATCCTTTTCTTGCCGTAGCCACGTGCTTGCTCGTGGGTCTTGCCTACGTGAAAGTTCACAAACTTAAACAGCTCGAGATCGAAAATCAGCGCAAGAAGATGAAACCGGATCCATCGATAGGCAAAGCCATCGGCTTTTGGGAGCGCCTGACCTTTTTGAAGAGAACGCAGGCGGAATAAAAAGGAAAAGCCCCATGGCTTGCACCATGAGGCTTTGATTCTGCTCTTTTACCAGAACTTAACCGAGTTGCTGTTCAACGAAATCCCAGTTGACGAGATTCCAGAAGCTTTCAACATATTTCGGACGCGCGTTGCGATAGTCGATGTAGTAGGCATGTTCCCAAACATCGCAAGTCATCAAAGGCTTCAGTCCGCTTGTCATCGGGTTGCCTGCGTTAGCAGTCTTTTCGATTGCAAGTGAGCCGTCAGCTTTTTTAACCAACCAAGCCCAGCCTGAGCCGAACTGAGTTTTAGCCGCTTCGCTAAACTGCTCTTTGAATGTATCGAAAGAACCGAAGTTCTTTGTGATCGCATCGCCGATTTTACCAGTTGGCGCGCCGCCGCCCTTAGGCTTAAGGCAATACCAATAGAATGTGTGGTTCCAAACTTGAGCTGCATTGTTGAAAATGCCGCCTTCAGTTGTCTTCACCAATTCTTCGAGACTCTTGTTCTCGTTAGGCGTGCCAGCAACTAGTTTATTGAGGTTGTCGACGTAGGCTTGATGATGCTTACCGTAGTGGTATTCCAGAGTTTCCGCAGAAATGTGCGGAGCTAGAGCATCTTTTGCATAAGGAAGTTCGGGGAGTTTAAAGGCCATAATATTCTCCTTCTAAGGCAAGACTTCCTTACTATAGACAGGGCATTCTTAAGGAACAAGGCTTTTGACCTCTATCCCTTTGACGCGGGGCAGGCCGGTGAAGAGATTCAACACATTTTCTACATTAAAAAATCATTCGCGATCGAATGGGCCAGACCGTCGGAAACCGCTTTAAAACGGGCATCCAGGGCTTCCTCGTAGTGCAGGAAGGACGACTCAGTGGGGGTAATTGTCACAGGCCTTAAACTCTTGAAAGTGATGCCTGTGGAATAATCCTTCTTAAATAGAACGGCCCGGGATTTGAGATCGAAGACATCGACATGGACGGAAATAGTGAGTCCTTCGTCCGTTGTCCAGCTGCCTGCGCGGCGGATATTTCGATAATCCTCGGGGTTCTTTTTATCAGTGTCAGAATTCGGCGGATCTTTGCTCAGGGCTTCCTGGCTCGGTGTTCCAGCCGGACTCACTTTGGCTCCGGTAATCGTCACGACCATCAAAGCATCGGCTTCATCCTGGTTGGTCAGAGTCACACGTCCGTTGCGGATAATCTCACGCTGCACAGCGGACCAGAGGAGTTCGTGAGGGATGACCTCCCGACTCTCATCCCAGACGGCTTCGACGGCAATCGTCTGAATTCCCAACGGGTTTCGGAGCGACGTATTCGTGAAGCGATAGGCACAGGCGCTACTCATGATAGGCAAAAGTAGGCAGAGGCCAAGACTACGCGCATGCTTTAAAATCGACATAGAAGCTCTTTCCAGGAAAATAAGACAAGGGAGCGAAGATGCTGCATCAGGACCATCGCCCCCGTGGGCTAGCCATCGCCAGTCTAACGAGTGCGAATGCAGAGTTCAATCGCTGGCTGAGAGAGAACTGCCACAGCCAGATCACGGATGCCCTGGGTCAAATCTGGACCTGCAAGGCAACGGTGCAAATTTTGCCTGATCCCGTCAATTTGCATGCTGCAATTCATCGGCTGAGCTTCGATATCAAGACCGAAATCAGCCGCAAGATCCTACTCGATCTTGGAATCCTTGACATGTCAAAGGATCAGAGGCTTTTGAGCTTGATGGATAATAGCATCATCAGCGTCTTATACCAACGACCAGCTTTTGACTCGGACAGTGCCGAGAAGATTCGAACTCAAGCTGCCGAAGATCTTGTGAAAATTCGGGCTCGAATGAAGAAGGTCGATCTCAGTCAGATGTATAAAAATCAAATGGGACGCTGGGTGGATAGGCAATTCCATATGGCTTATCCTCCAATTGTTTCGGCTCAGATCAAGATTAATCTTGAAGTCTAATAGCGATTTTAATATATTTTCCCAGTTTTTTCGCAAAAAACTGCTTTCTTAATGCCTTGCTAAAGAGAGATCTGAATATGGACTTCGTCCCCGAGATCGTAGATGGTGCGGTTGTCCTGAATGCCGTGGATGTTTGCTCAATCGGCAACGACTGTCGGCAGTGTACTGAGCTTTCTGTGGGCATTCACAACTGGCTCGTCGCTCACCAAATGAAATATCTCATTCTTGATTTTCAGGATGAGAAAGAAGTTTGTGTTACGATCCTCACCGAGATCCTTCAGCTCAGAAAACGCCTGCGTTTTCCTTTCCTCTTCTGCGGAATGATGGAATCCCCAAGAAAATTTCTCTTGTCTTATGCCTATAACGATTACCCCTTCTTTCCCGTTCCAGAAGACGCTGTCGCGTTTTTGAAAGCGAAAGAGCCACAGTCCCTTACTGGGGATCTTGGGACTATTAAGATCGGCGAACCCATCCCCTGCACTCGTTCCCGTAACTATCGTACGGAAGAAGTGGATGTGGAAGCGGAAGAGCCGGATGCAGAATCCTGATCCTTCTCACATTCTGAATGCAAAAAAACCCAAGCCTTGTGCTTGGGTTTTTCTTTAAATCGTTTTTATAAGAGTTAGCGCAGACGTCCGAGTTCTGTAAGGCGACCTTCTGTCGCTTCGAGATTCCCTGCCGCTTCCAGCCATTCTTCTTCGTTCTTCTCGAGTTGAGTCTGTACGACTTTCACTTCGTCGTGGATTTTTTGAGCTTCGGTATAGCTCGACGGATTGACCTTGGCGAGCTTCTCTTCCAGCTTATGAATGTTTGATTTCATAGGCTGCTGCTCTTTCTCCAGTTTCTCCATCAGCTTTTGCAGACGTGTTCGTTCGCGCTTGAGGTTTTTGACTTCCTCTTCATTCACGACCGCGCCGCTGGCCTTCTCCTTAGCCTTTTCTTTCTCTTTCTCTTTTTCCTTCTCCTGATCCTTGGCCGTGTTCCCTTTGCTCATTTCTTTGCTGGGGGCAAGAACGTTCGGGAATCCCTGTTTGGCTGCCATGGCCTGATAGTCATCAAGCTGGCCGTGAAAGAGGGCCGAGCGACCGTCAGGCAACATCACGAAGATATGGGTCGCGATCGAATCGATGAAGTTACGATCGTGACTCACGAAGAGAAGAGTTCCATCGTAGGCTTTCATGCCCTCGATCAATATTTCAACGGAAGTCATATCCAAGTGGTTGGTCGGTTCGTCTAGCACGAGAAAGTTAGCCTGCTGGACAAGCGAACGACAGAGAGCAACGCGGGCTTTCTCTCCACCGGACAAAACTTTGATCGGCTTAAAGACATCATCGCCGCTGAAGAGGAAGGAACCCAGGATGCGGCGTGCGTCCTTCTCACCGAGATCACTTCTTACGTCCAAAACATTGGTCAGAATCGTTTCTTCAAAACGAAGCGACTCTTCCTGGTTCTGAGCGAAGTAGGCGGGCTTAACATTGTAGCCGAACTCAAACTCACCCGTCAGAGCAGGAATCTGACCCGCGATGGTTTTGAGAAAGGTTGATTTCCCGATACCGTTACTACCGATGATGGCGATGCGGGCCTGCTTTTCGATAAGGAGCTGAATACCCGAGGCGAGAGTGCTTTTGTAGCCAATGCTGAGGTCTTTAACCTTCAACACTTCACGGCCTGCAGGAGGTGCAGGAGGCAGGCGAAACACAAGGCTTTGATCGGCGACAGTCACACGAATGTCGTTTTCAAGAGCGCGGATGCGATCGATCTGCTTGGCTTTGGATTGAGCCTGCGTGGCCTTGGAGGCTTTTGCCCCGAAGCGTTCCACGAAAGATTCCAAATGCTCTCGCTGGGCCTCGAGATTGGCTCTTCGGGCTTCGATCTGCTCGGATTCGATTGCTCGCTGATCAAGCATGGCATCGAAGTTGCCTTTGTAGGCGCGGAGTTCACCATGCGCGAGATAAAGCGTCATCGACGCCAGGCGATTGAGCAAAGCTCTATCATGTGAGACGAAGATCAACGTCCCTTTAAAGCTTTGCAAATAGCGCTCAACCCAAACCAGACTTGGAAGGTCCAAGTGGTTGGTCGGCTCATCGAGGATGAGGACATCCGGTTCGTTCAAAAATACTTTGGCAAGCTCAAGACGCATGCGCCAGCCACCAGAGAGTGAACGCGGATCGGTCTCGCAAAGTTCATCACTAAACCCGAGGCCACCGAGAATCGAGGAGGCTCTCGAATCCAGACTGTAGCCGCCCGCATGGTTATACATGCTCTCGGCTTTTTCAAAGGCGGAAATGGTTTCGTCCGAACTATCCGTCTCGAGACGAATAAGTTGTTCGTCCATCGCTCGTTTGAGGACAGACAAAGTTCTATGACCATTCACACACTCTTCCAGCACAGTCGGTGCAGGATGCGCCTCTGGTTCCTGCGGCAGGTAGCCCAGACGCAAACCCTGAGAACTAAGGATCCGACCGCCATCGATCGGCTCCTGGCCACAGAGAATGTTGAGAAGAGTGGTTTTGCCGGCACCGTTGGCCCCGACCAGTGCAATCTTTTCTCCATCGGGGAAACGATAATTCACTTGGTCGAGTACTGAGCGGGCACCGAAATTTTTGTACAGATTTTCAATGGCGAGCATTTTGGGGGCCTATTATGTTCCACTCTTGTCGATAGCTTCCAGATCGCGGTTCACAGCTTCGAGGTTCTCACGAACCGTATCGAGCTGATCCGCCATTGGAAAGTCTCTGAGTGCTTGTTCAAGGTAGTTTTTCGCCTGCTTGAGGTAGTTGCCTTTCGCACGCGTGTCATTCAAGGGAGCAGCATTGGAGAAAGCTTCAGCAGCCTTCTGACGCAAATCCTTAACAGCTCGGTTGCTGAAAAGTTTTTGTTTTTCCTGAGCCTGCGCATAAAAAGGATCTTCCTTTTTGATGCGTGAGACGTGATCGAGAGCCGCTTTGTAGTCGCGTTTGTCAGCAAGCTTTTGTGCTGCAATCAAAAGTGTGTCACTGCCCATCAGATCGAGAGCGGCGTTCGCATCAACAGCTGCTGCAGCTGCTGGAGGAACCGCGGCTGCAGCTGGATCCGGATTCGCAGGAGTACCGGGAATGGGAACTGCATCTGTTGCTGCAGGTGAAGGAGCTTCGTTTGCAGAAGCAGGCGTTGCCACGTCTTCTGCAAGAACATCCGGCCACTCGCTCGCGCGTTCGCGGATGGCAGCGTTCACATTCACGTTAAACACGGCGCTGTTTTTGGTATGAGTCAACAGCTGCTTGGCAAGCAGGAGACTGTCGTGATTTTTGAGGGCAGGGTTGCCCCGAATTGCTGCGGCGAGATCCACTTCGAGATCCTGAAAGGTTTTCTCGAGGGAAAGGCCGGCGGTGTTATCAGCTTTTTGATTGGTGTGAAGGTCCTGAGTTTGAAACGCAGAGCGGCGTTCCCAGTCCTTCTGGAGCATACGCATTTGAGTTACGACAAAGATTGCTTCTTCGAGTGAGCCGGGTGCAGTTGGATAAAGCTGAGTCGCTCGCATGAGGTCGTCTTCATTCATCGGCACTTGCATATTGTTGGTGCGAGACCAAAGTCCTGGGCCATCCTGAGCGGCAGGTCCTGGAGTTGCTGCTGCCGGAGTGTTTTGATTGTCGTTGGCTGCGGCTGGGATTTCTCCGCCTGGGATCTTTTGTCCCTCTTTTTCAATCGGCTGCTGAGGAGGCAACTTTGGATGTCTCTTCGGGGTGGTGACACAGGCCGTTGCACTTGCCATTAAACTGATCAACAAAGCTTTGGAAAAGCGAGATCTCATCTCAATGATCCTTTGCATTGCCCTAAAAGGGCAGGCTAGAAAATTACGATTTCAAAGAAAAACCCTAGATCTCTTGTCTAAAGGTTCTCCGGAAATCCTAAAAGATTGGTCTTGTTCGAAAGGGTGCTGCAAACCTGACGAGAGGTTTTATGAGCTAAGGGCATCCTTTGCAGCATATCCTAGCGGATTTTCGGCAAAGTTCCCAGGGGAAGGATGGTTAAACCCACAATTTTTGGCGGATCAGCAGATTAGAAATCCATCGAGACACCAAAGAGCATGCGGCGGTCTTCTTTGGGTGACGAGGTGCTGGAGATGTCTCGGCCATAAGTGGAGAATTCGAGTGATACGAGTCCGATCTGAACCGTGGTGCCGAAGGTGAAGTAGCCCTGGCTAACCCCCATTGCGATCGTGAAGGGCGAGCGTTCCAGAGGATTTCCAACAAAAAGCTCGATACCGGCATGCAGTTGCTTGATAGGCTCAATTCCGTCCAGGCCATAGTGCGCATCGCCGATAGTCACGGGGAGGTGATGCAGATCAAGCGCAATTCGGGCAGCCAGTTTGCTGCTGAAGCGTGGGGTGATCGATAGACCGAGGCGAACATCAGTCGGGTCGACCGTGGAGATCGCCTCGGGATTCTCAAAGCTGCCTTTAAAAACGGTGCCGCAAACCTTTTCGCGCTTTTTGCTGAAGGGGTTTAGATAATCCTCTTTGCAGCCGGTCGGTGCATTCAGTATCGACAGACCGACCGTCGGGAACCAAAAGTCAGCGACCGTCCACATCATACCGGTATCGACAGCAACCCCTGTTGAGCGGTTGGAACCATCCTTGATACGGGTCTGAAGCTGTTTGCCGTTTTTGAGATCGGACAGGGGAATCTTGTCTTCATAGGCATAACGAGCCACATAGCGGCCGATTAAACCAAAACTGAAACTGTGCGTCTTGTCCGTGAAAGCCATGCCGTAGACTGCACCGAGATCGGAGATCGCACTGGTCTTCGCAAGGTCGGGGTTGTCGTTATCGACCACAGATTGAATTGTGGTGTTCGAATAAACCCCTGCAATCGAAGGGGATCCGCCGGCATCAAACATGATGAGCGGAAAAATCGCAGTGGTTGCCCAAAAGGGTTTGTCGCTCAATTCATCGGCCTGATCAGCAACCTGAGACAGATCGCTCGCACCGCTGTTGCGATTCACGCCTTGAATGAAGTCCCGACTCGCACTGTTCGCACCGATGATAATATTTGGAGCCTTGATGAGGTCGACTGATGCTCGGCTGCGAGGTTTTCTGCCTCGCGCGAGACCGGCTGGATTCGTCCAGACCGCGTTTTCATCGTTGGCCACTGCGGTAAAAGCACCGCCCATACCCTGGGGCCGAACCGGAGTGAAAGATTCCGGAATTTCCTGAGCCACGGCGAGACCTGTCATCGACAGGCCAGACATAAGGCTTAGGATCAAGTTTAAGGCTTGTTTTTTCATTCGGGTCATCTCTCTAACTCCTCGGGACTCGCCCTTTGCATTGCACTTTTTCCTTCGGATCGTCAGGCCAGGGCCTAACGCGATTCGAACTTACTCAGTGTTGCCAGTTCCTCGATGTTGCGATTGAGACTACGAATCTCTTTGTCCTTCTGATTCAGCAGATCGCTGAGAAAGGCGATGCGTTCATCTTTGAGTCGGATGAGCTCGTTTTTGGTCGCTAAGAGTTCTTTCGACAATTCCGCGTTGCGACTTAAAGCATCCTGGGCGAAGGTCAAAAGATCCTGGGCATCTTCAATGAAATCAAGGTCTTGAAAGAGCTTTTCTTCTCTTGTCTCTTCCACGACTTTAAAGGATTTCTCGAGGAAAGACGGGAGTTTTGGACTGCTCTTAGGAACAGCTGTTTCGTTGACAATGAAATCGGCCAAGGGCTCAGGCTCTGAAGAAAAGCTTGGCTCGTTAATCGCAAAGTTTTTTGGCGGCGAGACTTCGAGTCCAGGATGATCCTGCATAATAAGAATGGCTTCATTGATAAAGCGCGCCGAGACCTGGCCCTCTTCAATCAGCTCCCAAACCTTGTCTTCGGTGATTTGGCTCTTCTTCGCAAATTCCGATAATGTCGGTGCAGTCTTCCCTACATCTGACTGAAACCATTCGTCTTTTTTTATGCTCGTCGAGGGACTTTTTTATGAAAAAGTTATGGATCAAGTGGAGAGGTAAATTCATCAAGAAATTACCAATCTTGATCATCTGCGCATTAGTCATGGGACTAAGCTATAGCTGGCTGATGAAGCATTACTTCAATTTTACCACGGGCAAAGAAGATGCGCTCTACACCATAGAAAGTAAGATCTTCGATTATAAGCTTCGCCTTCGCGGGAAACAGAAACCCACGGGCAAGGTTGGTATTTTGGCAATCGACGAAAAAACGATCAAAACCTTCGGGGAATGGCCGATTTCCAGGCGATACTACGGACAGGCCTACGCGAATCTCAAAAAGGCAGGGGTCAAGTGGATCGGCTACGATGCGATCTACGCGGAAGCTGAAAAAGCGAGTATTGACGACGTCAGCAAGGAATTGTCGGTACTGAGTAAGCCAGGTCTGGATTCGAAAGTCATCAAACAGTCGATGGATAACATTCAAACTCTCCGCGAGATGAGTCCTGCGGATGAAAGCTTTCTCAAGGGCATGCAGAGCTTCGAAAACATAGTCATGGGTTACTTTTATTTCGGCAGTAAGGAAGAAGCCAAGCGCAACATGGGCAATCGCCCGCGTTATGAAAACCTCGAGAGTATACTCAGTTCAGAAATTCAGGGCATCGATATGCCCAAGGATAAAAAGCTCGGCGATTATAACCTGAGACGAGTCGAAGGCATCACTCTCAATACTCCGCATCTCTCTCAGGGGACGGGGCACTTTGCCTTCTTCAATAACGATGCTGACGAAGATGCGATCAACCGCTGGCTGACCCTCGTCGCGAACGTCGATGGTCACCTCATGCCCTCGCTGGCCCTTAAAACTGTGGCGGAATCGCTCAATCGCGAACCTTTTATCTTCTTCAATAACACCGGTATCGAGAGTATGGCTCTCGTAAACCGCGACGATGAAAGCGATACGATTGAAATCCCTATCGACTCGAACGGCCAAGGCCGGATTCTCGTCAATCCGCGCGGACCGAGCCAGACTTTTCACCACTTTAGTCTCGTCGATGCTTACAACGATACCTTTACCGCTGCGGAGCGCAAATCCCTCAAGGGCATAACCCTTCTCCTGGGTGCAACGGCCACAGGTATCAACGATACAAGGCCAAGCCCTTTCGATCCGGCGATCGATGGCGTTGAAAACCATGCTTCGGGTATGGATAACATCATCAAAGGCGACTTTTATAAACGCCCTACTTCGATCTTCAACACCGAGCGTGCGATTGTCATCGGAGCGGGTATCCTCTTCACCGTAATGCTGATCTATAGCCCTGCTGTGGTCTCAGGCCTTTTCCTCATCGCCTTTTTCATCGGCCTCTACTATCTCGACAAGACTCTCTGGTTTGGCAAAGGTATTTGGACCTTCACGGCGATTCCATGCATGGAAGTATCCCTGATGTTCACCCTTGTCACCCTCTACAAATACATGACGGAAGAACAGGAAAAGAAAAAGGTCAAAGGCGCCTTCCAACATTACCTTTCTCCGGAAGTTATTGATCAGGTTCTCGATAACCCCGATCAGTTGCGCCTCGGTGGTCAGCGTAAAGAGTTGACCGTCTTTTTCTCGGACGTAAGGGGCTTCACGACAATTTCTGAAACTCTGACTCCAGAAAAACTCTCTGAGCTGATGAACGAATACTTCACACCGATGACGGGCATTGTCCT
Source organism: Pseudomonadota bacterium (assembly GCA_004193325.1). Lineage (GTDB taxonomy): Bacteria > Bdellovibrionota_B > Oligoflexia > Oligoflexales > Oligoflexaceae > Oligoflexus. The sequence continues at coordinate 11,665 of SEDW01000081.1, forward strand.
TCGCAGCAAGGGTGTACTCGACAAGTATATCGGTGATGCGATCATGGCCTTCTGGGGTGCACCTCTGGAAATGGAAAATCACGCGGATGTCGCGGCTGGAGCAGCAATTGAAATGCTCTATGCACTCGATAAATTGCGCCTGGAATTCAAAAAGAAGGGCTTGCCAGATATCGACATCGGTATCGGTCTCAACTCAGGTCCAATGTCGGTCGGGAACATGGGTTCCGGCGAACGTTTCACCTACACGGTCATGGGCGACTCAGTGAACCTTGGTGCACGACTGGAAGGTTTGACCAAAGAGTATGGCATCAAACTCATGATCAGCGAGTTTACGCACAAGCTGCTGCCCGCAGGAAAATACTTCACCCGCGATCTCGATGATATTCGCGTAAAGGGTAAAAATGAGCCGGTCAAAGTCTTTCATCTCATGCGGCCCGATTTCTTTCCCGATCCGAATATGATTCGTGAGTTTATCGGGTATTTCGAGCAGGGTCGCAGAGCCTACAAGACTCAGAGTTGGCAGGAAGCCCAGGACAGCTTTGCAAAGTGTCTCTTCATGAAGCCCGATGACAAGGCGACCTCGATCTACCTCGATCGCATCAGTCACTACGTGGATGAAGCCCCTGGCCAAACCTGGGATGGAGTTTACACCTTCAAACACAAATAAATCTTACAAAAAAGCCCTTCATTCGAAGGGCTTTTCGTTTAAAAGGTCATACCGACTTTGAGGTTCAAGTAGTAGATGCGGAGCTGTGCGCTGGTCTCTTCGTCAAGACGTTGATTAGGGGTCTTGCCCTTGAGTGCTTTGGAAGTCACTTCAAGGTCTTCATTCGCGTCGTACTCAATCGTACCGCCCAAAGGAACCGAAAATCCGATCCAGTCGACACCTACATACGTTCTCCACCAGGGCAGTTTCCACTCACTCCCAAAAAAAACGTCGATGGCTGTGATGCCAGCGGAAAAATCAGTCTTAATTCGGTCGCCGTTGATCGCCGATCCCTTGAAGCCGTACTCCCCCGAGATCCTATCGTAGTCAAGGCCGGCCGCTGCATAGAGATAGGGATAGGCCGCGTAGCGGGCAAAGGCGCGAAAGATGTTGCTCTGGGCATCGATATATTCGGAAGCGCCATCACTTGCATCGTCTTTGAGGGATGCTGAGGTGTGGAGAAAGGTCCCGCCAAAGCTCAAGGTAGGGCTGTAGTTGTAGACATATTCCAGACCCGCACCGGAGCCAAAATAATTCACGGTTCCAAGCAATCCAATTTGCTGCGTGGAGGGGCTTGAAACTTGAGCAGCGCGCTGCACGCCTTCTTCGTTGTACCAATTATCCTCTTCGGGAACTGGCACTGAGAATTCACCGCCGCTACCACCCGTGCCGGGCGCTGGAGCCGTGTTTCTACGGACTGGTGCCTTCTTTTGGGGCTTGGCCGCTTTCGGCTTTGCCGTTGCCGCTTTAGCGATGATAGTCTGAGCGTAGAGATTAGGAGCGATAACCTCGCCAACTGCGGGAATAAACAGTGTGACGATTGCCAGGCTTTTCAGCACGGACATGTTTTCTCCTTTGAGGGAAAGAAGCAAGTGTCGATAGGTTCAAGTAACCAGGATAAGCAGAAACTGGGTCGAGGTAAATCAAAGAAGGGGACGTTATGGAGAAAATTACGATCGTCGGACTCGGAAACATGGGCAGCGCCCTACTTCGTGGTCTTTTGAAATCACCGGGTCTTCAGAAGCAGGCTCTGGCGATTTTCGACGTTGACGCCTCGCGGGTGAAAAACCTCGTTACGAGCCCGAGAGTCACGGGTCTCAGCTCACTGGCTGATGTACAGGGCGAAAACAATGTCGTGATACTCTGCATCAAGCCTCAAGATCTTCACGGAGTCGCTGAGGGTCTCAAAGGGCGCTTGTCGCCGTCCTGTCTCCTCATCTCCATCCTAGCCGGGAAAAAAACGGATTCCGTGGCTGATGAACTGAACTTCAAGGGTGCGGTGGTTCGGGCCATGCCCAACATCGCAGCCGTGATCGCGCAGGCGGCCACTGCCATGGTTGCCAACTCGGTTTGTTCGAATGAACAAAAGGAAATCGCGGAGATGATTTTCAAGGGTGTGGGCGAAGCGTTTTGGACGAAGGAAAGTCTGATGGATACTGTCACAGGCTTATCAGGAAGCGGCCCTGCGTACATCTACATGGTTATCGAAGCGCTTGCCGATGGCGGCCTGAAGATGGGAATGCCTAGAGATCTGGCCCTCAAGCTTGCTACGCAGACGGTTCTGGGGGCTGCGGCCATGGTCAAGGAAACCGGTCTGCATCCGGCCATTCTCAAAGACCAGGTGACGACACCTGCAGGTACCACGATTTCGGCTCTTCACGAACTTGAGGAACGAGGCTTGCGTTCCATGTTTGTGAGCGCTGTAGAAAAGGCCACGAATCGTTCGGTGGAGCTCGGTAAGGCCTGATCAGTCACTCTTTTTGCTGCTGCTCTCGAACCGAAGAAACTGATGACCTTCGTCCTCATGGAAAATCGCCCGCACATTGTAGGCCCTTTCGATGGCGGAGGCTTCAAATACTTTCTTCAAAGGTCCGAAATCAAGGACCCTGCCCTTCTTCAAAATCAAAACATCGCTGGCCAAATCACGGGTGGTGAAGAGATCATGATGCGAAAAGATGAGGGTTCGGCCTTCATCTCTCAGCATTTTGAAAACAGCTGTCATGTGTAGAACTGCATCGATATCAAGATTGGAAAAGGGCTCGTCGAGTAGGATGAGTTTTGTTTCCGAAGCGATTGCTCGCGCGATGTCGACCTTCGTCTGCTCTCCCCGGCTCAGAGAATTATAGTTGCGCTCGCTAAGCTCCTCGATCCCGCAGCGCTTTATAGCCTCAAGGGCTTTTAGCCGGTCGCTCTTTTGAGGAAATCCCTGATGCTTTGCGAAGCGGCCCATAATCACCAGTTCGGACACTCGAAAATCGAAGGGAAGGCTTTGACTCAGTGGGACCCAGGAAAGATTGTGCGCGTGAGCGCTATCAATCGTGCCTTCGCTCGCCTTGCTTAATCCCGCAAGAGCGCGAAGGAGAAGAGTCTTACCCGCCCCATTCGCACCGAGAATGGCAAAGAGCGAAGCCTCTGGAACCTCAAAACTGAGATCGTGAAGGAGCGTCTTTGATCCAATATTCAAACTAAGGTGAGAGACCTTCATTGAGCGTAACTCCTCCTGCGCTTGTAAAACATCCAGAGGAAAAAGGGCGATCCGAAGAGCGAAATCAAGACTCCCACCTGAATCTCCGCCGGCGATATCATCACCCGTGCCGCAAGATCAGCGAGTAGAAGAAGGGTCATCCCATTGATCGCTGATACGAAAAAGAGTTTCTTATGGTCAGATCCCACCATCAGGCGCGAGAAGTGAGGCACGATCAAGCCCAGAAAGGGAAGAATTCCGCCGATGCTCACCGCCGTTGCGACTAGCACGGAGACCACCATAATGCTCTGCAGGCGAAGTCTTTTAAGTCTAATTCCAATTGTCTGGGCCACATCGTTACCAAGACTTAAAACGTTCAACTGATAGCTGAGATGAAGACCAGCAAAGAGCGCGAGAACGATGGGCACAACGCCGATGTTCACATGGTCCCAGGTTTTGCCGGCTAAGTTGCCGAGCATCCAATTCATCATCGCCGGGCCTTTGTCAAAGTCTTTGAGCGAAAGGGAAAGGATGAAAGTGCTGATAGCGCTAAGAATCGAATTCATCGCAAATCCTACGAGTAGGAGATCTTCAACCGCAGCAAAATTCGCTGATCGGGCCAGGGCTAAGATGATGATCGTCGTTGCCACACAGCCTACGAAGGCAAACATTGGTAAGGTCCATAGGCCAGCATGATGAAGGCCCAGATAAAAAGCGATGATCGCACCGAGCGAGCCGCCACTGCTTATGCCAATGACCGAAGGGCTTGCGAGAGGGTTTCGAAAGAGACCTTGAGTCAACATTCCAGCGACTGATAATGCGGCACCGACGATACAGGCGCAGGCAATGCGAGGGAGTCTGATGGATAGGAGAATGTGTTTCGCCATTTCGTTATCCCCTTGCTCAAGGAGCTGCCAGGGATAAAGGGCGGCGCCACCAAAGGTCCAGGCGGCAAGAAACGAGAGGACGAAGACTATCGCACTCAGGATTAAGACTTGTCGATATGTGAGGGACCGAGTTTTCAAGTCATTCTCCAGTGGATCGAATCGAGTGTAATACAGGTATTGAAATCTCGAAGCCACGCTTCAATTTGGCTCTTTTTTGCATATGGGGCATTTAGTCAAATTCCTTCAAAGCCAAATCCTAACAGAATGCTTCGATCATTGTGAGCGCTCGCTAAATTGTCTGGTGGTCAGTCCTCGCTTGGCTTGAAGGGCCCCGAAACCTAGATACGCTGAGACTTACAAAGACTCACACCGTTAAAATATTTGATCACCATTTTAAAAGCTTAGGGAAAAATCCGGCGATCTCGGCCTTTTGAGATCCGTTACAAAGAAAAGACTGTTTGCTGTTTCCCTGCGCACGGTTCTTGCAAAATCCCAAAGTGTTAAGCCTTTTCATATCAAGATCTTAGACTATCTTTGTCGCGAGTTGGAATCGGCTTTTTATCGGAGTGATCGTTTTCGTTGAAAGTGATCGCTATGTTATTCACTAATAGTAAACAAATCAGATTGACGTGACCAGCTTGAAGTCTTATCAGCTGCTTCATAATGGTTGAGTTTCGGGAGCCTCTAGTTTGAAATTGCGACGTTCCATAGCGCTCTTGTTTCTTATGCTTATGATCGTTTCCTGCGGTCCGGCAGAAGATATGAGTCAGCTCGATTTGAGTGGTGGTACTGCTGCGCAGACTGCCACGGACAGCGTCGTGCGAATCTCCTCCAAGGGGCAGTCTTTCTGTAGCGGGGTTCTGGTTGCAAGTGATCTCGTAGTCACGGCAGCCCACTGTGTGACTTCTGAAAACAGCGGTGATCTTTCGGTCACCTTTCCTCTGAGCCCGTCCGACAAAACTCGATCTGTTGCGGAGTTTCAAAAACTCAGAACCGACAGTCTGCTTTACTTTCCAAACTTTGACATTGCCTGGCTCAGACTCAACACTAACGCGCCAGCGCCCTACAAAGCTGCAGCCGTGCTTGGCAATAGCGGCGACGTTGCCATTGGGTCAGCCATGACTCTCGTTGGAATATCGAATGATACGCCCTGCAATCCAGGCGACACAAACTGTAAGCTCGTCCAACTCGCCATTGAGTTGAAGAGCAGCTGGTCCTCGTCTCATCTGGTGAATCTCGCGGTGGTGGACAGCAGCGTGCAAGGCGCAAACAGCGGCACCTGCCCAGGCGATTCAGGTGGCCCTAGCTTCATCGATAAAAATGGTACGCCCGCAGTTTACGGAATTGTCGCTGGTAAAGATCCAATCTTCACAGGCTCGTCGTCGAGTAGCTGTGGATCACCCATCACCGTGCTCACCCGAATTGGTGAATATCAAACTTGGATTGAAAGCACTTCCAAGCGAAAGCTTACGATCATCGAGCCAGCGAAGAAAATGCTTAGTCTGGATTTTCTAACAGGGAACGCGACGGATAACACTCAGCAGGCGAGCTGGCAGGATTGGTTTAACAAACCCCTGGCCAGACAATCGGCCTGGGCGACTGTTCATAAGATCCTCGAGCAGGTGGTGCTCGAATTTCAGGGTCAACTGACTGATGATGAAATTCCTCAGCTCTTTCAAAACGGTGGCCAGGTCTGGGTTGAAAAACTCACGACTTTGAAGAGCCTTTCCCTTGGATTTCCCGATCAGACTCTGTCGATCGAAGATTTAAGGCCTTTGGAAGGTTTAAAGAACCTGAGCGATCTCACGTTTCTCGCGAGAAGTTATAAGGGCATTTCAACGATCAGTCTTTTGACCAAGCTCAAAACGATATCGATCATCGGCCGCGTTGTGCTTAGGCCTGAACAGGGAACGCTGGCCTGGAGAGATCTCGCATCCACTTCTCTCGAAACGATCAAGCTGAGTCAACTCGCAAGCACGCAGACCAGTGAACTGAACTGGTCGAGTTTCCCCAAACTCAAAACGCTTGCCTTCAGCTCGCCGACAGGCAAGATCCCTGTCTCGTGGATTCGCGAAGAGAAGCTCGCAAACCTGCAGAATCTTCAGCTGCAGGAGTTGAGTTGTGACCTCGGCCAATGGCCGAAAGAGGCTATGCCTAATCTCAAGTCACTGTCGATTCGGTCGGCTGTATCCCTCGCTCAAACGGAACTCGAATGTATCAACTGGGAGTTCCTCCCAAATCTCAGCGAGCTTAGTATTCTAGGCTACCGCCTGAATCTCGATGAGTTTACGGTGGGAATGCCTCCGGCTCTTGCCGCTCAGCTCCGGGCGAATACTCACTGAAAGGCCTCAGCTGAGGCTTTTTCCCAAAGATCTCAGATAAGTAAGCCATCTTTGCAGCCTTGCATTAGCACCTCACTTTGCTATCTTCGTTAGGAAGATCTTCCAGCGACATGCAAGGACTGATGCCTATGATTGAAGTTCGTTCGATCACCAAATCTTATGGTGAGAAGAAGGCCGTGAATAATCTTAGCTTCACGATTGAAGAAGGTGAGATTGTCGGACTATTAGGTCTGAACGGTGCAGGCAAAAGCACTATTCTCAAAACACTTGGCACACTATTGCCTGCGACCGAAGGGGAAGCCTTCATCGCAGGTTTTTCGGTTTTAAATCAAGCGGAAGAAGTGCGAAAGCACATCGGCTATCTACCCGACACGCCGCCGCTCTACGATGAGATGACGATTCGTCACTACCTGGAATTTGTGGCGAGACTCAAGGGCGTGAGTAAGGCCGATCTGAAAACGCATGTGGAAGAAGCCCTTCGCAATACGAACCTGACGGATGTGCAGGAGCAAAAGCTCTCCGAGCTCTCTCACGGGTACAGGCAAAGGACTAACATCGCTCAAGCCCTTGTTCACCGGCCCAAGGTCCTGATCCTGGATGAACCGATAAATGGCCTCGATCCTGTGCAGATCGTTGAAATGCGGGATCTCATTCTTTCGCTTCGCAAAAAACACACAGTGATTCTCTCGAGCCATATCCTTTCCGAGATTACGAGAACCTGCGATCGCATTCTCGTCATCGACAAGGGCCGACTCGTGGCCGAAGGAACTGAGCAGCAGCTGCGAGGAAAAGCTGAGGACAAATTTGATATTCATATTGAAATTGCCAGTGGAGCCGATGAAATCGTCCACAACCTCAGGGCGATTGATGGAGTGCTCTCGGCTGAACTCAATGCGAAAGGGCATATCGCCTTGAGCGCATCCAAAGAAATACGACCCGTCCTCGCCAGATATATTATTCAGAGCGGCTATGAACTCCTGACTATCGAGCGGCGGGAAGCTGAACTTGAAACGCTCTTCCTCAAACTCGTTCAGGGGGACAAAGCATGAATAAGATCCTGATTATCACGATGCGGGAGTTGCGTTCCTACTTTTCCACCTGGCTCGGTTATATCGTAATCTCAGCGGCATTGCTCCTGAACGGAATTCTCTTCAACACCTTCGCCATGGGCGACGCCCCGAAGTTCTCCAGCGATGTGCTAAAGGATTTTTTCTACTTCAGCAGCGGTATCGCTATGGTTTCCTGTATGCTCCTCGCCATGCGTTTGATCGCGGAGGAAAATGAGTTTGCTTGGGGCGTCAGTCCTCGCGATTGCCCTCTATGCCTCGGCCCTGGCTCCCACTCAAATGCTCGCCGGGATCAGTGCAGCGGCTCTTACGGTCGTGATGCTGGTGCTTTGGCTCCTGTCCTCGAGGGCGGACACACCCTTCAAGGAAGTGCTGGCGTATGGGGCGATTCATAGCGAAAGGTTTAAGCCTTTCACTCTCGGAATTATTCACCTGCGGGATCTCGTCTATTACCTGAGTGTGATCGTCTTTTTTCTGGAGTGTGCGGTTAGGGCTGTTGAGCAAAGGAGGGCCAAGGGATGAGTGATTTTATCAGACGCTTGAGTTTGGCTCTTTTCCTCCTTGGCGCCGCTTTGATTTTTGCTGCGGAGCGTTATGCGATCGTTCCCAG
>SEDW01000741.1 GCA_004193325.1 Pseudomonadota bacterium
AACGTTGGGACAGACGACATTGCAGCCTCTGCCGCCAACGATAGATCGATCGGAACGAATACAAACTTCAATGATGCTTCTCTCCAATAGAAACTTATCAATAGGGTCCCACAGAGTCTTTCTGTGGGACTTTAAATCGGAGGCCGGTCTTCACTCCAAGGCGACAGTTGAATGCCAGTGTGATGCTCGAGCCTCATAGGATTTTTGACTCGAGGCACTTCCGAATCTGCCGATCGATGCGCATGGCGTTCAAACTCGATAACATCGTGCGCGCAGAACACATCGACTTCAGAAGACCGTTCGATCGATAATTCTCTTAAACGCTTCTGATTCCAAAGGCGTGATTTACGGTTTTTCTCCATCATCGTCTGATAGAGTTCCAGGCCCGGGGTGCAGTGGGGCCGTTCACTATCCATTTCCCCGTGATAGAAGTACGCGTCAGCCGCATAAAAGAGCCAGGAACCCGAATCGCGCTGAATGGCGACCCCGGCGTGCCCAAGCATGTGTCCGATGAGGGGGACCATCAAGATTTCGGGAGGCAGACCTTCGATTGCCTGGACCTTATCAAAGCCGAACCAATTATAGCCTTCTCCTGGATCGTGCAGATTCCAATTCTTTCGTGTTGACCATTGCTGAGGCCGAAACCTTTGGCGGTCGAGCCAGGTCTTTTGCAGAGTGGCATTGATTTCCTCCGCGCGTAGCATGTGCACCTGTGCCCAGGGAAAATCGTCCAGACCTCCAGCATGATCAAAATCGAGATGAGACAAGAGAATATGCCGAACGTCCCTGGGGTCAAAACCCATGCGCTCGATCTGCCGGATTGCAGTCATTTCTTCGCGAAAATCGGGTTTGAGTTGGGTGAGGAAGAATTCGCTCAGGCGCCCGTGTGGATCGGCGACATCTTTCAAACCGTAGCCTGTATCGACCAGTACCAAAGACTCTGCTGTCTCGATCAACAAACAGTGGCAGGTGAGATGGCCCCGCTGGAGGACCGAAGGAGAAATCCCGTCCATCAACCGCCCACCCACTGGACAGCTCGAAATACAATTCAGATGATGTATGCGCATCACAATACCTCTTTAAATAACGTCTATCACATTGTAATTCTCGCGATCGAGTGCCCACGCGAGGGAGGATCACTTGCCGGAAAACTATCGGCCATCTCGAGATCGATTCGACTTTCTTCGTTTAAGAGATCCCCGCTCTCAAAGTCGTCGCTATTCAAAGAGTCATAGACATCTTCACCAGCATGCAACGCGCTCCCTCGTCTCGTCTTGAAGTAGTAGTAAACGCATTCTGCAGCTACTGCTGCAGCTGTGAATTTTATGAGATTAGATCGATTGAAATGCTCTCGGATCTGCATAATTTCGCCTTTCCCTAGAAAAATATGTGTTTGGGCAGCTTGAAATGCAGGGAAGCCCATTCAATATCTATTCCAAATCCAGATCTAGGTAGCGGCATCTTAATTGCACTAGGAAGGGCGACAAACAAATGTGAAGAAGGAACCGTTCATGACCACATCTATCACCGAAGGCTTTTGCGCCGGCCTGATCGCAACAGTGCCTATGACCGCAGCCATGGCTTCGATTCGCAAGGGAGTCGCAGGCAAGGACGCTCCTCTTCCAATGGAGGAAGTCGGCGATGGTGTAGCGGCGAAGCTTGAGATCAAGGATAAGATGACGCAGGACGATCAAGATACATTCAACTGGATCTCGCACTTCGGTTTTGGCGCAGTAACCGGTGGCATCTATGGTCTGATCGCGGGTGATCCAACCAAACACTCCGTTGCCAAGGGCATTGGCTTTGGGATGGCAGTGTGGGCGACGAGCTATGTTGGGGTTCTGCCGGCCCTTGATATTATGCGCGAGCCCGAGGATGAGCCGGATCACAAGATAGCGAGTGAGGTCGTTTCTCATGTCGTCTGGGGTGCTGCGCTAGGTCTTCTGACGAAGGCGCTTAAGTCTAGAAAATCTCAGGAACACTAACGAAAAAGGCCTGCTCGTGAGCAGGCCTTCGTCAAAGTAGGTGATCCCACTTAATGAATCAGTTTTAAATCGTCTTCACATCAAAACGATCCGACATCATCACCTTGTTCCAGGCCGCGACAAAGTCTTTCACGAATTTGTCTTTGCCATCTTCCGATCCGTAGATCTCCGAAACCG
>SEDW01000742.1 GCA_004193325.1 Pseudomonadota bacterium
CAGAGAACTCCAGCTCCTCAATGGGTGCGAGTAGTCGGTGGATTTACTGAGCACCAGTTTCGCGAGAAGCGTCTGCCAACCATCGATGAAATCAACAAGGCCGCCCCTGATACTCCTGTCTTTATCCTCCACCTCTACGATCGCGCTTTGCTCAACGCAGCTGCCGTTCGAGTCTGTGGCTTCACTAAAGCCTCGCCAAATCCTCCTGGTGGTGAACTTGAGCGCGACTTGAACGGTAATCCAACGGGCATCCTGCTCGCCAAACCCAATGCCACTATTCTATACGCAACGCTCGCTCAGGGGCCTAAGCTTCCGCTTGAGTATCAGAAAAATTCTTCCCAGCATTTTATGCGAGAGTTGAATCGACTCGGTGTAACGGGCGTGATAGACGCCGGTGGTGGCTTTCAGAATTATCCGGATGATTACGTCGTGATCGACGAACTGGCGAAGGAGAAAAAGCTCACTCTCCGAATCGCCTACAATCTCTTCACCCAAAAACCTGAAGGTGAAGTCGCCGATTTTAAGAATTGGACAGAAACCGTGAAATTCGGACAAGGCGATGCATTCTATAAGCACAATGGAGCTGGCGAGATGCTAGTCTATTCTGCTGCGGACTTCGAAGACTTTCGCCAACCAAGGCCTGACATGCCAAGCAACATGGAAGAGGATCTCGAAAACGTCGTCAAAATCCTCGCTGAGAAACGCTGGCCGTTCCGCATGCATGCGACCTATGACGAAACTATCGAACGCGCTCTCAAAGTTTTCGAGAAGGTTGATCGTGAGATCCCTTTCAATGGTATCCATTGGTTCTTCGATCATGCCGAGACCATCTCCGAGAGAAACATCGATCGAGTGAAGGCACTCGGTGGAGGCATTGCCGTCCAACATCGAATGGCTTATCAGGGAGAATATTTTGTTGGCCGCTATGGTAAAGACGCCGCAACGCGCACTCCTCCCATACAAGAGATCTTGAAAGCGGGAGTTCCTCTGGGAGCGGGCACCGATGCCACTCGCGTAGCAAGCTATAATCCTTGGATGAGCCTCTACTGGCTCACTTCCGGCAAAACGGTCGGCGGAATGAAGATGTATCCGGACGAGCGTTGCCTTGGGCGGGAAGAAGCGCTTCGCCTATGGACTGTGAGCAACACCTGGTTCTCGAACGAAGATGGAGAGCGCGGTCAGATTATCGAAGGTCAGTTGGCAGACTTCATCGTCTTGAATAGCGATTATTTTGCGGTGGACCTAGAAGCGATCAAAGATATTCAGGCTGATCTTACAGTAGTTGATGGCAAGATCGTTTATGGAGCGGCAGACTTCAAACCGCTCTCCCCTGAACTTCCTCCTCCCATGCCTGACTGGTCTCCGGTTCGAAGCTATGGTGGTTACCAGGAGCGTTCCAATCTGAGCGAACATTCCCTCGCAAAGATACAGCATGCGATGAATCATGTCGGTTGTGGCTTTCACGCGCAGAGCAAAAAGGTTCGAACCTCGATTGAGGAAGTTGCTCTCGACTGGAGTATGGGCTGTTCCTGTTGGGCATTTTAAATGAAGGAGACGATTATGAATGATACAAAAAGACTAAGAGACCTCAGCTTTTCACTCGCGGATGTCCACAAATCCCTTCTTCAGTTTCAGAAAATTATTACTGAAATTCGTGAAGAAAGCGCGATGAATCCAAACCAGCTTTTGCAGAACACTATCAGTCACAAAGACTTTGAGTGGCTACGAAAAATTTCAAAACTCATGACTCGCCTCGACGAATCTATCGACGAGGGTACCGATGAGGCTCCGGTTCTTCAGAAGCAGATTCTCAAAGAACTTCATTTGCTCTTTAATGATGAAAATCATGATCCCGAATTCAGAGCCCGCATCGACCACGCGCTGAATAAAGATCCTAACCTTTGCCTTCAAATCATAGATTTTCGGAAACGATTGTCCGATCAGCGTTAGATAATTCTTACTCCCGGAAATAATTGATTCCAGTCGTTTTCGTTAGTGATATCGAAGTCCATCTAATTCTGTAGACGCTACAATCTATAAAAGAAACAAGAGCTTAAAGGATCCTGTTAATTTTACCCAAAAAGGGACGATTAACAGTCCATACGTTTCTTTTATGGACAAAAGTATGAAGCAGCTTCTGCTCCTATTATTGATATTTAT
>SEDW01000743.1 GCA_004193325.1 Pseudomonadota bacterium
CTCGATCGCCTTGAGGATTGGGCGCATGCGGGAATGGATTCGATTTACGTGGCGGTGCACCAGGAGAGAAATGGTTCGATTCCCCAGACCATCGACTTCATGCAGCGCTACTTGCATGGTAAAAAGTTCGAGGGTTTGGTCGAGTCCGCGAGTGATGAGGATGAGTCATCCTCATCATTTGGCCAGGACGATGATGACGAAGAAGTTTTGGTCCTTCGTTAGTTCTTTGGAGTCTCGACTTCTGATCTGGACGAGAAGAGTTTGATCTCGTCGGTCATCTTCTTGGCGAGGTCATTCGGTATGGGAAAGCTTAGATTGTACTGCACGATCTTCCAGCCTTTTGGTTCCTTGACTACCACTCCGCTGCCTCTTGCCACGCCGTAGGATTCACTTTTTAAAATTTCATCGAAGTATCCGACGCTCTCACTCTGCTGAGGAAAGCTGATGTGACGAGCTGTAGCCGTGTAGGTCCAGCCTTTGCCTTTGGCAAAGTGTGGAGCGACATAGGCCTTGAACTGTTCGACTGTCCAACGTTCGTTGACATCTGTGCCTATGAAGATGGCATCGGTTCCAAAAGCGTTAAAATACTCTTCAAACTTCGCCTCGGAAGCTGACTGGTGGAATTTGGTCAGGAGATCGATGATTTTTTCCGTTTTTTGTTCCACAGGCACACCACCTTGTATCCAGTGACAGGAACTGGCGACGAGAGAAAAGAAAAGGATAAGGACAGAGAAGATTTTCATGTTGGCTCCGATAGACTGGAAAGAAGAGCTTGCCAGTTTCATGCGGGAGCTGCAACGAGGAGAAGGGGAGAGGTTCGACCCGCTTCGCGAAGGAAAGCGGGTCTGACTGCGAAAAAGCTTATTGGCCTTCTTCTTTTTGACCGCGTTGATCGTAGAGCTGATCGAAGTTGATCGGCGCCAGGACGAGCGGAGGGAAGCTGCCCTTTAGGCATAGGCTGTCGACAGTTTCACGAAGGTAAGGAAAGAGGATATTGAGGCAGAAGGTGCCGATGAGGCGATTCAACTGCTCACCTTCCAAGCCTTTGATGGTGAATATGCCGGCTTGCTCTACTTCGATTACGAAGGCTGACTTGTCATTGTTCTTGGCAGTGATAGTCATTTCGAGGGAAACTTCGTATACAGAATCTGCGACGAGGCGATTCTTGGTTTGCATTTCCACGTTGATTTGAGGTTTCCACTGCTGAGAAAAACTATCAACCGGATTTGGCGATTCGAAGGAAACGTCTTTAACATAGATGCGCTGGAGAGCGACTTGTACTTCATTTTCTGCCATATATAGACTCCTAGGTTCGTAATTATTTGTAAGGCACAGAACGGTAGCCTAAAGCTCATATGAAGGCCAGCACAAAGTTGGGCTATACAGTCGGGAATACTCGGCAGAACAGCCGCAGAGGGAGAAAGAACATGTTTCTGAGATCGAAGAAGTTGGGCCTCATCGTCAGTCTTGTCCTCCTCGTAAGCCTTACGGGCTGCGCCTTTAAGCGATTGATTTACGATCGCCTGGACTGGGTGGTGATGTATCAGATCGATTCCTATCTCGATCTCGACAAGGCCCAAAAAGTAAAATTCAAACCCGTCATAGCCGATGCGATCGCTTGGCTCAAAAAGGACAAGATTCCCGGAGCAATCGTTGTCATTTCGAAGCTCGAAGCAGCTGCGAAAGCCAAAAAATATGATTCCTCTCTGAATAAACTCCTGACCGATGAAGTGGATTCGATCCGAAAGGATCTGGTCACTCGCTATGAACTGCCGATTAACGAGTTCCTCATGCAATTGAGTAGTGATCAGGTGGACTACCTGGGCAAAAAACTCAAAAAATCAAACGAGACGATGATCGACGCGCTGAAAGCGAAAGATGCTGAGAAGGAATACGAGGAGGTGATCGACAAGCAGATGAAGTCGGTCAACGAGTGGTATGGGGACCTCGATAAAGAGCAGAAAGAATTTTTCTACAAATCGATGCGTCTGACTCGCCCGCAGATCGAAAAACGTTTGGCGCAGCGCGAGAAGATTCAGGCCTACATGATCGACACTCTCAAGTCGAAAGATGCGACGCGGGTGAAGGCCATGGTTGCGAGCTTTCGGGATAAGGGCGAAGTCTGGCAGGATCCTGACTACCTTCAGTATAGAAATGC
>SEDW01000744.1 GCA_004193325.1 Pseudomonadota bacterium
ATGCTTCTCACATGCACTGGGCATTTAAGAATGCTTACTTCATGGAGCTTGGATTGGTGTCACTGCGGAAAGAGGCTGAAAAGCTCAAGTCTATTTAAATGAACCGCCGAATACGGAACTGTACGTTCGGTGGTGTGAGAGGACGGGGGCTAGCGCCCCCTCCTACTCGATTCTACAGTAGTCTTTTAAAATTTAAGAATTTTTTTGGAGAAGATAATGGGTCGCGGAATTTTGATGATTATCGGCGGTGCCGAGGACAAGAAGAACGAACAAAAGATCCTTAAGGAATTTGTGAAACTTTCAGGAGGAGCGGAGGCTCGAATCGTCGTCATGACAGCAGCGACTCAGCTTCCGGAAGAATTGGGCGGAACTTACGAGAAAGTCTTCGCGGAGCTGGGCGTTAAGCAAGAGGGGGTGAAAAGCGTACATATTCGTTCTCGCGAAGAGGCCTTCGACGAAAGCGTCTTGACGACAATTGGCGAAGCAACCGGCGTGTTTTTCACGGGTGGCAGTCAATTTCGACTCAGCAGCGTGCTCGGCGGCACAAAGGTCGATACGCTTCTGCACAATAAATACGACGAGGGATTGGTCCTTGCAGGAACGAGCGCGGGCGCGTCAATGATGTCCAGTCTGATGATTATCGAAGGGGCTGCCGCTGAGACACCCACCGTTGGCCAGACCAAGCTCGGTAGCGGTCTTGAGTTTTTGCCTGGGGTGATCATCGATCAGCACTTTTCGCAGCGAGGCCGGACCAATCGACTCTTGTCAGCGATTGCCAGGAATCCTCATTTTCTTGGAATAGGTATTGATGAGAATACTTCCATAGTCGTGAAGGGCCACATCTGTACGGTAATCGGCGAGGGCTCCATTACGATACTTGACGCCGGTTCGGTCACCTCAGGCCTTCCTGATAAAGATCATTCGGATGACGAAAACATTTCTCTTTCTGGAGTACAGCTTCATATGTTGGCTGAAGGCTCACGCTTCAATATGCGAAATCGAAAGGCGTTGGTTGATTGACAGGAAAAGATTAATTCGGTTATGAATCTGCATCTGGAAATAGCGTGCGCTAGAGGTTAATTTGCATAGTCTAGTCGAACAAGAAGTCGAAAAAATTGCTCTGGTTTTCCTAAAAAAATGGCTGCCCACTTTGGCAGGGACGAAGCCGATCGATATGGATAGCGAAGTCTACGGGCTTATCATACATGAGGCAGTCGACATGGTTGCCAAAGCCCGAGACTTAGGCGGAGAAAAAGGTGTGCTCTGGATGGTGCGCTTTTTAAACCATATACCAACGCAGTCTTCGGCACTGCGGGCAGCCTTTGTCGCGATAACTGTGTAATCGGCATTTCCTTTTTTAATGTAGTTGCCTGAGGCAGGCTCCCGCAACACCTTCACGTGACTGATGGCAAGCTTTCGGGATTGCTCTTCCTCAATAGCTTTTTATTTGATGAGTGTGTCTAAGGAAGTCCCGAACCTGGCCATCCAAGTTATCTTTTGAGCACCCGACTCAGAACAACACACATTCGATAATGAACCGTTTCATATGCTTTGCGATGTTTCGTTGAGCAAGTGGTTCAATATTAGAATCAGGACCTTTATAATAACTCAAAATTTGTCGTTATGTAATGTGAGTGGATAGCCTTCGGGCATTGGCGTGGTTGATCATGCTCGGCTTAGGTAAGCAGCTCCGCGTCGAACGCGAAGGTCTGCGAGAGGGTCAGTCTACTTAGCGAAGGTGAAGATGTAAGCGTCACTGAAAGCGATTTGTAAAAACCAATTATCCATTCAACGAATGTGCAAAATTCTGGGCGTTTTCGAGTCTGGGCGTCGCTTAGCTTAAGCGCCCCGAATCACCTCGTCGATTGAGGACAGCCTGGTAGGCATTCTTACCAAATCAGATTTTGAGCAAAGCTTTGAGATGTATGGCAGTCCAAGCATCAAGCAAGAGCGGAACGCTCAGGGTATAAAAACTGGAAAGCATCGCATAGGGGAGACTGATGAAACAGATTGATACCTGAACCGGCATGCCGACGCGTTTCAAGGTATCGCAAACAGCAATACTGAGTCAGTTTTTGCAAATATTAAGAAGGGACTGATTGAAAAGTTTTCTCATAAAATTCTTCTGATATCTGAATATTATAAGAATTTTTTTTC
>SEDW01000745.1 GCA_004193325.1 Pseudomonadota bacterium
CATTTTAAGGAGGTCGAGTGATGACCCATCAAAATGAGACTCTTATCCGTTCTTATTATGCGGCCTTCAATGCCAAGCGTTTCGACGAAATGCTTTCCCTGCTCCACGACTCTGTCATTCATGACACGAACCAAGGGACACGAAGCATCGGCAAAGAGGCTTTTAAGAAGTTTCTGGGCGAAATGAACGCTTTTTATGACGAACGTCTCGATGATATTCACGTCATGCTTGATAGCTCGGGACTGAGAGCTGCGGCGGAGTTCGTTTGCCACGGCATTTACAAGACTTCGGCCGAGGGTTTGCCCGCAGCACGCGGGCAAAAGTACACGCTTCCAGTTGGCTGTTTCTTTGAGATCAAAGACTCGAAAATTGCCCGCGTTACCAACTATTACAATCTCGAGGACTGGCTCTCTCAGGTGAAGTAAAGCCTCGAGAATTAGACCTTTTTCCAGGTATGACCCAGACTCTGTGAGGAGCCTGGGTCATCTTTTTCGGGTATTGTGCCGATACTGAGCTATACGGTGGAGGGTTTCCGCGATAAAATCCTTGTGAATTAAAATTTTCCGCGCGTATACTCAAGTCCGTACATATCTTGCTTTGAAGACGCACAAAGTCTAATATTTTTGGAGAGATAGCATGTTAAACGCACCTGAACTCATGATCATCGCCGGTGTCGTCGTTGTGATGTTTGGAGGCAGCAAACTGCCAAAACTCGGCAGCGCTGTTGGTGAGACCATCAAAAACTTCAAAAATTCTGTCAAAGAAGATGAGCCAGCTAAACCGTCGCAAATCACTTCGGCTAAAGACGACGAACTTAAGAAATAACATTAATATAAAATTCACAGAGCCGAAGGTTTTCATGCCTTCGGCTCTTTGTTTTTCTAGAATGTAAAAGATAATCTGGCGAGAATCAGAGCGGCGTCCCCTTGGGATTGCCCTTCTCTTCCGGCAGTGGAATAAATTCCTTGTCGTCGTTCGGGATGAGTTTGAATCTCTGACTCTCCTTACGCGGCCCCGACTTCCAATCGGCTTTCGCTTCCTCAAGCCGCGCTTCCGAACTCGAAACAAAGTTCCAGTAGATGTAGCGTTTACCAAGCGCTTTGCCGCCGAGGAGCATCACCCGGGTATCTTCGAGACCCACGATTTCAATATCAACGTTTTCTTTGGCAATGGCCATCGAGTAAGCCGCGATTTCGCTGCCATCGACTGAGATCTTCCCATCGACATTGTAGACCGCGATCTCCCGCCCTTCAGAGGGAAGCGTGAAGCTCTGGCCCTTTTTCAAATGCACTTCGATGTAGAACATATCCGAATGCACCGGCACCGGGCTTTTCTGCCCAAAGGCTGTGCCGAGCAAAATCTTCATCTTCACGTCGCCAACATTGAAGGAGGGCAGGCTATCGGCCGGATGGTGTGAGAAACTCGGATCGATCTCTTCAAACTCTGTCGGCAAGGCGACCCAGAGCTGGATCCCGTTCATATGCACTTCTTCGTTAACGAGATGCGGTGGCGTGCGCTCGGAATGCACGATGCCTTTGCCAGCCGTCATCCAGTTGATGGCCCCCGGTTCGATCATTGTGTCCGATCCGAGGCTGTCCTTATGCTGAATCGCACCGGAAAAGAGATAGGTGACCGTTGCCAGATTGATGTGCGGATGCGGCCTTACCGTCATGCCTTTGCCAGGCTTGGTCGTCGCAGGCCCCATATGATCGAAGAAAATGAATGGGCCGACCATACGGTGCGAGAGATAGGGAAGAATGCGGCGCACGGAAAAACCACCCAGGTCTTTCTCACGTCCGGCCACAATCAAATCGAGTTTGGAATTTTTGTCATTTACCACGGCTGTTCCCTCCAGTGCTTTGCTTGTCTCAGATAAAAGGCCCATCGATCAAGAACGAACCGTCGTCTCAATGGCGACCGATCCGACGAGAAGATTATGGATCGGGCACTTATTGGCGATTTCTGTCAATCGCTCGACCTTCTCTGCAACGAGACTATTCTTAAAGGCAATAGAGCGGGTGATCACAGTGCCGTCTTTGTTTTCTTTTGAAATCTTGATATCGACCTCAATCCCGCCGAGATCCCATTGTTTACGATTGGCATAGAGCTGCAGCGTGAGAATCGTGCAGGCCGCTAACGAAGCTTCGAGGAGCGC
>SEDW01000082.1 GCA_004193325.1 Pseudomonadota bacterium
GAATTCCTTGAGCAGGATCTCCCAAAGGGTTCCGTCCGTGCTCAACGCACGCACTATCTCTACGACGGTAGCCTTCCCAAGAAAAATACTCTGACCTCTTCTTCGGCCTACGTGAAAGTAGCGGAAGGCTGTCAGCACAATTGCTCGTTCTGTATCATTCCCGCGATTCGCGGCCAGCTTCGCTCGCGTCCAATCGCGAACGTCGTGCAGGAAGCGAAAGATCTCGCGCGCGATGGCGTGAAAGAGATCAACCTGATCGCTCAGGATCTCGCGGCCTATGGTCGTGACTGGGGTTCGTCAGATTTGCTTGAGCTTTTGAAGGCTCTCGTGGAAGTCGATGGCATCGATTGGATTCGTTTGCTCTACGTCTACCCAGAAAACATCAGCGATGAATTCATCGAGTTCTTTGCTTCGCATCCAAAGATTGTGAAGTACCTCGATATTCCTGTTCAGCACGCGAGTGACAATCTTTTGAAGAAGATGAACCGCGATATTTCCCTCGACGGACTGCGCACTATCTTTGGCAAACTTCGCGCGAGCGTTCCGGGTCTTGCGATCCGTACTTCAGTGATGGTTGGTTTTCCAGGTGAGACGGATGAGGATTTCCTCGAACTCAAAGACTTTGTTATGGAACAACGCTTTGATCATCTCGGCTGTTTTACCTATTCCCAGGAAGAGGGAACAGTTGCAGGGCGCATGAAAGATCAGATCGACGAAGACACCAAGCTCGACCGTCAGGCCGAAATCATGGCTGTCCAACGTGAGATCTCAGCAGATCGTTTGATCGATTATGTTGGCCGCACAGTGCAGGTTCTGATCAAAGGTCTTAGTGACGAATCCGACCTTCTTGCTGAAGGTCGACTTTCGACGCAGGCTCCCGAAGTCGACGGCGTTGTTTACATCAACGACGGCGATTTTAAGCCAGGAACGATTCAGAACGTCCTGATCACAGATTCACACGATTACGATCTTGTCGGGCGAGTTATCGACTGATGAGCAAAAGAGGCGTTTGCTCTTAGAAACGAGCAAACGTCCATTGTCCGGTCACGCCAGCAAAAGACTGCTTCGAAGGATCGAAGATCGGGCTGATGCGAAGGGGTGATTTCTGCATGCTGGAATCATTGAATGCGTAGGTCTGCGCATCCTCAAACGTTCCTGCCACTGGCGAGAAGATCATATAACTTCCCATGATACTGCCGGTGATAAACCCGACCGACGCACCAATCGCTACAAACTTCAAATTCTTGTCTGGCTTGGGCTGAAAGCTCAGAAGAGCTGCGCCGAAAGCTGCACCGAATGCCGCTCCGTAGCCCGCTGTCACGAACAGGTCTTGAAAGCGCTCTTCCGTGGTGATCATCTGAGCGTGGCAAGTGTTGGAAATAAAAGACGAACTAAGAGACAAACCGACTAAAAGAAGAGCGCGCTTCATAGGCTGGTTACCTTTTCCTTTGAATTTTCTAAAGGAAGCTATAATTTAAGTTTACCAAGCCAGAGTGTTTTTGCCTAGAAAGCCGCCCACGAAGTGTGATTCATCAATTATTCTGGGTTTTTGGCAGAAGAAAAAGCGTCTCGGCGGGGGATTGACAAGGCTTCAATAATCCCCTATGCAACTGAACAGGGAATGAGTTAATATACAGGCTCTATATAAGTTCCTGCCCGTTAGCATGAGTCTTCACTTACGTTTCCTTGAAAAGTATCCGAAAGCCATAAACGGCGATTTATATATCACCCAACCCATCTACAATTACCCACCGAAGAGAGCTAAACATGTCAGAAAAGGATAAGCCAGCAACGTTGACTACACGTGGCAAGAAGGCAGCTATCACAAAGATCGAGAAAGTCGATTCTGAAGTCATTCAGCAGCCTGCAATCATCGAAGCCCATGTCAATGTCCAAGCTCCTCAGACGAGCACTGGCGGCACCATCGACATCAATCTAAAAGAGCTTAAGGAAAGAAAAATTTCTGACCTTAACCGACTCGCACGCGACTTCGGTATCGAAGGTTCGAGCAGCATGAGAAAGCAAGATTTGATCTTTGCTCTTCTCCAAGGCCAATCGGAACGCGGCGGCGTAATCTACGGTGAAGGCGTCCTTGAGACTCTCCCAGACGGTTTCGGCTTCCTTCGTGCTCCTGACTACAACTATCTCCCCGGTCCAGATGATATTTATGTTTCACCTTCGCAAATACGTCGATTCAATCTACGTACGGGTGATACAGTTTCGGGTCAAATTCGCCCTCCAAAAGACAGCGAACGCTATTTTGCTCTTCTCAAAGTTGAGTCGGTCAATGGCGCGGCACCGGATCCAGGATTTGACAAAATCCTCTTCGACAACCTGACTCCGCTTTATCCGATGGAAAAGTTCAAGATGGAAACATCTGCTTATAACTATTCCACTCGTATCATCGATATCATGTGCCCAATCGGTAAAGGCCAGCGCGCGCTCATCGTTGCGCCGCCTCGTACTGGTAAAACCGTTCTTCTCCAAAACATCGCGCACTCGATTGAGAAGAACCACCCTGAAGCAATTCTGATCGTTCTCCTCATCGACGAACGTCCAGAAGAAGTTACAGACATGGAGCGTTCGGTACGCGGTGAAGTTATCTCGTCGACTTTCGATGAGCCAGCTCAACGTCACGTACAGGTCGCAGAGATGGTTATCGAGAAAGCGAAACGTCTTGTGGAACACAAGCACGACGTCGTCATTTTGCTCGACTCAATCACTCGTCTCGCACGTGCGTATAACTCCGTGGTTCCTCCATCGGGCAAGATTCTTTCCGGTGGTGTTGACTCGAATGCTTTGCACAAACCTAAGAGATTCTTTGGCGCGGCTCGTAACATTGAAGACGGCGGCTCTTTGACCATTATCGCGACAGCGTTGGTCGATACCGGCTCGAGAATGGACGAGGTTATCTTCGAAGAATTCAAAGGTACCGGTAACATGGAACTCGTTCTTGACCGTAAGCTGTCAGAGAAACGTGTCTTCCCGGCGATGGACATCAACAAGTCCGGAACACGAAAAGAAGAGTTGCTCTTGCCAAAAGACGTTCTGAACCGTATGTGGATACTGCGCAAATTGCTGCAGCCTCTGAACACGGTCGATGCAATGGAATTTCTGGTTACCAAACTAGAGAAAACCCAAAGCAACGTTGAGTTCTTAGAATCAATGAATGGCTAATACATAGCCCAGGGGATGTCGCGATTGGCGCGGTATCTAGGGCCCGTGATTTATGAGTTTAAGGGAAAGCCGATGAAAGAGAACATTCACCCAAAGTATGTTGAATCTCACGTACAGTGCGCTTGCGGAAGCAAGTTCACAACTCGCTCGATCAAGCCTGAAATCATGGTTGAGATCTGCAGCCAATGCCACCCGTTCTTCACAGGTAAGCAGAAGTTGATGGATACAGCTGGCCGTATCGAGAAATTCAAGAAGAAATACGCGGCAAAATAAGCTGCGCCCGGTTGATTTTGAAGGGAACTGTCGAGGACGCTTCATTATCAGTAAAAGTCGGATAGATTGCCCGAATTCCCTTTATAAAGGTGGATTTGGGCATTCTGCATTTGGGCAGTCAGGAATTGGCAAGCGAACGGAGTTGCGATGTACGACAAACTAGAATCGATTGAGTTAAGATTTGGTGAAATAGACAGCATCATGTCGAGGCAAGGTCTCAGCGGCGCGGAGCTGACGAAGCTTTCCCGGGAACGCGCTAGTTATGCCGATATTGTCGAAGCCTATCAGCTCTACAAAAAAACCAAGGCCGAACGCGATCAGGCGAAGATCATGCTCAACGAAGAGCCCGATCAAGAGATGCGCAACATGGCTAAGGAAGAGCTCGATCTCCTCGAAGAGCAAGTCCTGGAGCTTGAGGACCGTATGCAGGTCCTGACCCTTCCCAAAGATCCTAATGACGACCGCAATATCATGCTCGAGATCCGGGCTGGAACCGGCGGCGAGGAAGCTTCGCTGTTTGCTGCCGATCTCCTCAGGATGTACACGCGTTTTGCGGAGAACAACCGCTGGAAGGTCGAGCTCATGTCGGCCACCGAATCCGCAACTGGCGGCTTCCGCGAGGCCATTGTTCTCATCAGCGGTGAGAGTGTCTACCGTCGCCTCAAATTTGAATCGGGTGTGCACCGTGTGCAAAGGGTGCCGGCAACGGAGGCCCAGGGCCGAATTCACACGTCCGCCTGTACCGTGGCGGTTCTTCTTGAAGTTGAAGATATAGATGAAGTCCATATCGATCCCAAGGATCTTGAGATAACTCTATGTCGATCCTCGGGCGCCGGTGGTCAGCACGTTAACACCACCGACTCCGCTGTGCGTATCGTTCACAAGCCAACCGGTGTTGTGGTCGAATGTCAGGATCAACGTTCGCAGATCAAGAACAAAGAAAAGGCTATGAAAGTCTTGAGCAGTCGCCTTCTTGAGCGCGCTCAGCTGGAACAGCACGAAGCGATCAGCGCCGACCGCAAGAGTCAGGTGGGTAGTGGTGACCGAAGTGAGAGAATTCGTACCTATAATTTTCCACAAGGACGCTTGACGGATCATCGAATCAACCTCACCATCTATAAGCTCTCGGCTGTAATGGAAGGTGATATCAATGAGATCCTCGATGGTCTGGCAACAGCCCATCAAACTGAACTGCTGAAGAGTGAGCTGGAGAAAACTCAGGGGATTTAATCATGACGCAAGAAATCTGGACGATAAAAGATGTGCTCTCCTGGTCGATTGGCTTTCTTCAGAAATCCGGATCGGAAAGTCCGCGTCTTGACGCCGAACTCTTGCTCGCCGAAGCTCTGGATTGCAGACGCCTCGATCTTTATCTCGATTATTCCAAACCGCTCGAGCAGAGCGAAAGAAATCGTTACAAGGATATGATTCGCCGCCGCGCGCAAGGTGAGCCGGTAGCCTATATCACAGGTCGTGGCGGCTTCTTCGGCCTGACTTTTAATGTATCCGCTTCAACCCTGATTCCACGTCCGGAAACGGAGCACCTCGTTGAACATATGCTGGAAAACACGGCAAAGGACAGCGTGATGCGAGTCCTTGATATCGGAACAGGCACGGGCTGCATTGCTCTCACGCTCAAACATCATCGTCCGAATTGGACAATTGAAGCCTGGGATGTCAGTCCCGAAGCTTTGGCGATCGCTCATTCCAATGCTGCCAACCTCAAGCTCGATGTCGAGTTCCGTGAAGTGGATGCATTGAATATCGAAACCTGGGGAGAGGATCGTCAAAAATTTGACATGATCGTCTCCAATCCTCCTTACATCGCCGCTTCCGAAACCGACGTTATGAGTACGTCTGCAATCAAATTTGAACCACATCGTGCTTTATTTGCAGACAAAAACGGTCTGATCTTCTATTCGAGTTTTGCCGAGAATCTACCCCGGATTTTGCAAGCGAAGGGCAAAGTTTTCCTTGAAATAGGCTATGCGCAACGTTCTCTAGTATCCTCATTATTAGATGAAGCCGGGTGGACAGATATTTTCTGTCACAAGGATTTATCTGGCCACGACCGGGTGGTGATCGCCTCTTCCCCCTAGAGCTCAGGAATTTTAAAATGCCCGATTCGCTTCATAGATCGCACGATTGGGAGTCCTTTAAACAGCTCGTAAAAATCGTGTCCCTGATCTTGCTTGGAATCGGTCTCGTTGCAATTCTCTACAAACCCATTCTTCTCGGTGTGGTAAGTAGCCTCATCATCGCCTACATCGCCAGCCCTTTCGTCGATCAGGCCTGTATCCGTTCGCCGCTGAGTCGAAAGAAGACTGTTGGTCTTCTGATCATTTTTACAGTCGCGCTCCTCAGTGCTGCAGCGATTCTCATTTTGCCTTTCATCTACGAAGAAACAATCCATATTCTCCGCATGGTTCCCGAAGCTATCACTTATCTTGAAACTCTTCTCAAACCCTTCGCTGCACGCCTCGCCAGCACGCGTTTGATTCCAGAAGAAGCCGTTCAGGCAGGACTTCGCCGGCTCACAGCTTTGCCCGAATTTTTGTCCGACTCTGATTCGAATGCGATGCAACAGCTCTTCATGCGCACACCCGTTGTGATTGAGCTCCTGTTCAATATCGCGATGATACCGGCCTTCTGTTATGTCCTTCTCGCCGAACTTGATCGCATCAAGTTTCTGATCAAAAAATGTATTCCGGCCGAATTGCAGCCGCTCGGAATCACCTTCATTGCAAGGGTGAATCTTGTTCTACGTGCGGTGGTCAAAGGTCAGTTTATCGTCGCTTTCATCTTGAGTCTTCTCTACATGTTTGGCTTTACAGTGATCGGTGTGCCCTCAGGAATTGCTATCGGCGCTCTGGCCGGCGCTTGCCGGCTCGTGCCCTACCTCGATATTTTCGTGGCCCTTATTCTTTGTACCGTTATGATTCTTACTCAAGGCTCGGGATTGGCGATTTTCATCGCTGCTATATCTGTGATTGTAATCGTTCAAGCTCTCGACGGCATGATCGTCACGCCGCGAATAATCGGGGATCGCGCGGGTCTTCACCCCGTGGCCGTGATTGCCTCGATCTATGCGTTCGGCAGTCAGTTTGGATTGCTTGGAGTGCTCCTGGCAGTGCCGGTCGTTGCTGCGACAGTGGTCATTCTAAAGTTGAGCTGGCCTTATCTAAGCCAAAGTTATTTCTTCCGCTCTATCGATTAGGTCTTTTCGTGCCCTTCCCCTAGCCTATCCTCACATAACGTCTAAGTGGCTGTCTTATCCTCTCGAACAGAACCTTGTTTTGTCCGGCTATTTTCCGCGTCCTTTATCCGGCCGCGAAGGATCTAGCCTTGGGAAACGCCTGGAAGTATGCTAATGGAAGTCTTTCCGTCCATGTTGATTTACAACATTCCGACTCTGTACAAATTTTTGCAGGACGTCGGACGTCACGAGATAAGGCTGTTTCGAGGACTATGAATTTGCTCAAACAACAAAATGTTCCCCGACATGTTGCGATAATAATGGATGGCAACGGGCGTTGGGCGCAACGTCAGGGTGAAGCGCGAGTGTTTGGGCACCATAGTGGAGCGACACGGGTTCGTGAAGTCGTGGAAACTGCCGGAAATATGGGCGTGGATTATCTTACGCTCTATGCCTTCAGCGAAGAAAACTGGCGTCGTCCTGATGAGGAAGTCAGTGCTCTTTTTTCGCTCCTGATCACTTATCTCAAAGGTGAAGTCGAGCGCTTGCATGAGAACGGCGTTCGTCTGAAAAGCATTGGGAACATTGATCGTCTGCCTGTTGACTGTCAGGAATGGCTTAAGCATGTTGAAGTTCGCACTGCCAATAATCAAGGCCTCACTTTAGTGTTGGCTCTCAGTTATGGCGCACGAAGCGATATCGTCCGCGCTTGCCAGTCCCTCGCAGCCGACGTAAAAAATGGACTTCTGGATCCAAGCCAAATCGACGAAGCACTTTTGCATAGCCGTTTGAGCACATCTCTTCTTCCAGAGCCTGACCTTCTGATTCGCACCAGTGGTGAGCAGCGACTCTCCAATTTTCTCCTCTGGGAAATGGCCTACACCGAATTCTACTTTACTCAAGTGCACTGGCCTGATTTCTCGAAAGAGGATTTTGCAGCAGCACTCTCAGTTTATGCCGAACGTGAAAGACGCTTCGGTGGTCTGATCACTCCCTAATTTTCCCTTCCTATGAGGCGCGCATGCTTAAGACTCGCGTGATTACTGCTATTGTTGCCTTGATTCCCATGCTTTGGCTCTTTCTCTATGGCAACGCTCAGCTCATTACGATTTTCTTCAACCTGCTTGTTGCCCTTAGCGCTTTTGAGATGGCGAGCATGGTCTTTCCAGCTCTTTACGCTCGCTTCGGTGAGAAAAAAGGCGAAGTTTTCGCTCAGACCCCTAATTGGCTGCTCGCTGTAACCATTTTATTATCTGCGGGACTCTATGCTGCTCTAGTATTTCCAGAAACCCAGGTCATAGGTTACGTGGGTATGGCTTTGCTCGGTGCGATTCTCATAGGAGTCTTTTCGGCCCCGTCTGTGGATCTTTCCTTTGCAAACGTTGCGGCCATGTTGAGCAGCATCGTCTACAGCGTATTCCCCTGGATTGCGATAATTGCGCTCTACCGTCGTGCGGGTGATGCGAGCTATGTGCTCTTTCTCTGTGCGGTAGTCTGGAGTGGAGATACCGGGGCCTATTTCTCGGGCCGTTCTCTCGGGAAACATAAACTTGCCCCCCGCATGTCCCCGAATAAGACCTGGGAAGGTGCTATCGGCGGCATCATCGCTTCTTTGGTTGGTGGATCGCTGCTCAGGGCTTATTATGGTGATGCCTTCATGAGTATCCCCGTTCTGATCCTTTGCTGTGTCTTTGGTGGAATCTTTGGTCAGTTAGGTGACCTCACCGAATCAACCTTCAAACGTTTTGCGGGTGTTAAAGACTCCGGAAAAATCTTTCCGGGACATGGCGGCTTTCTCGATCGTGTTGATGGCCTGCTCTTTGCGGCCCCTGTGATTTGGTTTATATTGTATCAATTTGGCGGTTAGCGTGAGGAGACGATTGACATGGAATTCCTAGCTCATCCGATAGTAGCTATTGTGCTCTTGCTTGGAATCCTGGTTTTTGTTCACGAGTTCGGTCATTTTTTGGTCGGAAAACTCTGTGGCATCCCTGTTGAGATCTTTTCCATCGGTTTTGGTCCGGTCATCTTTGGCTTTCAACACAAAGAAACTCACTACCGCATAAGCGTTATCCCTCTCGGTGGATTTGTAAAATTCTATGGCGCTCTTCCATCGGAAGAAGTGCCTAGTTTTATCAAAGGCCGCGAGTTTTTCCGCGCCTCCATTCCTGCTCGTCTGGCCACTGTTTTCGCCGGGCCGGTTTTTAACATCATACTCGCAATCTTTGTCTTCTCAGCGATGGTCATGTACGGCATCAAGCAAGCTCCGGCAATGATCGGCGAGCTGATACCCGGAAGTCCAGCGGAGAAGGGCGGCCTCGTATTTGGGGACAAGGTCGTTGGGATCAATGATGAAAACATTGCTTCGTGGAAAGATCTGCAAAGAATTATCAGCGATTCCCCTGCCAAAGACCTGAAGATCAAAATTGAACGACAAGGTCAAATCCTCGAAAAAACTATCGCCACCGAGACCGTCGACGAAAAGGAAATGCCTGGCAAAAAAGGCCGCATCGGCATTTCCCCTTATATGATTCCTTCCGTGTTCACCGTCGTCAATCCCGAAGGATTTATCGCCAAACTTGGAATCAAGACCGGTGAACGCGCTTTACGTGCCAACTGGAACGGTAAGGTCTATCCTCTCCTTTTCTGGCGTCAATGGTCGCAGTTCCTATCGGACGTTTCCGCATCAAGCGAAGCGAAAACGTTTGAACTTGAGCTGCAAAATTTTGATCCGGCCAAAGATGATGCAAAGCAATCCGATGCAGCTGTTCGCAAACTGGCGATCGAGTTGCCGGCAAGTTTCGTCTTTGATGCAAATACTTTTGCGGATGTCACCGGTCTCAGCCAGAGTCAGCTGACCTTCGCTAAAATCAAAAATCCCGAGCTCGGTAACAGTCTTCAGGTGAACGATAAGCTCATCAGTTGGAACGGTCGTCCCGTAAACAACCTTTTCGAACTTGGCGAAATTTCCAGCGAGAATAAGCAGGAAACTGTGCAACTTGAGATTCTTCGCGAGGGCAAGAAGCTCGCTCTTCCTGTAAAAATGCAGGCCGTCGAGGTCCAAAAGCTCGAAGGAAAGGTCACCCTTTACACTCTCTCGGTAGAATTCCTCGGTGGCCTCGTGCAACCGGAGCCTGTAGAAGAAAAGTTCTCGAATCCCTTCCAGGCCCTGGCTTACGGAACGAGAGAAACAGTTGAGATGATGCGCAACATCGGTGGCGCTCTGATCGGGCATCCATGATGAAGGGCGTAGGCTCAATGTTCTGAGGATAATCTCTTGTTAGCACTTATTATCGATACCAGTCTTCAGGGCCTGACCTTAGGCCTCGTGAAAATCGACAGCCAGAATAAAAGCCACGAAATCCTCGAAATCTATGGTTCCATGCATCCTCAGGAAGCTGCGGCGCGATTGCCGGAGCTTTGCCTGGGTCTGCTCGTAAAGCAGAGTCTTCGCCTGGAAAATCTCGACACTCTTCTCATCAGTCATGGTCCTGGATCCTTTACCGGCATTAAGATCGGACTGAGTTTTGCGTCGGGTTGGAAGCGGGCGGGTACGAAGCTCAAAGTCTATGGCATCAGCTCTTTTCAAGCTCTCCTCAAACAGATTCCAGATGCTGATGCACTCTTTCTGCCAGCCACTCAAAGCGCGGGTTATCTGACGATGAAGAGTCAGGGTTCGCTGTCCATCGGCGTTCTCGATCTCGGTCAAAGCTCAGTGGCTTCCCTTCACGTGGCTGCGAGCGACAGCCTGGCCCCAGTGGATCCCAAAGATCTTACGAAGGTGAACATCCTTGGCTCCTGGCCGAAGATGGAGGACTGGTTAAGTTCGCAGGCGATCGAATGGAAGACTCTGGAATCAGAGAGTCTTTACAGAGCAGTCGTGACAGGCATGGCTGAGGACTTCATTGCAAATTCAGCCCAGCTGAGCGAAGGTAATTTAGTGCCCATTTACCTCAGAAAGTCCGCTCCTGAAGAGAAATTAGACGCTCTGAAGGCAAAAGGCTGAAGTCTCAGTGTATTTGGCGCGGAGGGCCTTTGCGGTCCTTGAGCGAATCCTGGAAACCTTAACAGCTGCTCTCTTTCGAAAGCTTAGGAAACACACCATGAAGAGTACCGAGACAAGACGACGTTTGGGTGGGGCCATCTACATTCTTCCAAACTTGATTACGACCGGGAATTTGTTTTTCGGGTTCTTCTCAATCGTAAAAAGTTTGCAGGGTGACTTTGCCTGGGCTTCGGTCGCGATACTCCTCGCTGCAATTTTCGATGTTCTCGATGGACGTGTCGCTCGTATGACGAAGAGTACGAGTGAATTTGGTGTTCAGTACGATTCTCTTTGCGACCTCATGTCCTTCGGTCTAGCTCCGGCCTTGCTTATGTATCAGGCAGGTCTTCAGCACGCAGGCCGTTTGGGTTGGATCATCTGTTTCATGTTCCTTGCCGCCGGCGCTCTCCGCTTGGCTCGTTTCAATGTGCAATCCTCAATCGGCAAGGCGTCTGGTGATTTCACCGGTCTTCCGATACCAATGGCCGCTGCAGTCGTTGCCTGTTTTGTCGCCCTCTGGATGGACTTTGAAAAATCGACCAATGAATTTAAAATCCTTTTCTGGATCGAAACCCTTTTCAAAAATCCCGACTTCCGCCTTTGGTTTTTTGGCATAACGGGCTTCCTGCTTGCTCTCGCGATGGTAACCAACATTTCCTATCGTTCGCACAAGACATTGAAAGTTACTGGAATCAAGCCATTTAGACTGCTAGTATTGGGTGTATTAATTGTCGCCCTCATAGCCATTCAGCCTCAGCTCTTTGGTTTTCTGATATTCTTTGGGTATGCGATCAGCGGACCTGTGGAATGGCTCTTCGGCTGGACCAAGCTGGTCGATGACGACGACATTTTCGAAGCGGACGAGGCTGGGAATTCTATCGATACATGATGCAGGGGTCCCGCTTGGGATGGGCATCTAAAAAAGGGCAGGACATGATGCAAGGTCTCGGAAAAGGGATGTCACTCTTTGTAGGTTTGATGTTAGCAGGGGCCAGTCCGGTCCTGGCTCAGGATTCGGCCGCTGCCGATGCCTTTCAATCCAGCAGTGAAACCGACGTTCAGACTGAGGTGGATCAACCCAAGACTCAGTCCCAGACTCCCGAAGACACTGTTATCCGCCGCCGCCCGTCCACCCTCTTTGCCCTTGGCTACGGCCAGGTTCAACAGATCGGCGAGAACAATTATTATGACCGCCTCTATGGATCCGAAAGTCGCATAACCACGATTCAGGCCGGGTATTACGTCTACACCTACGGCCTCGATATTGGGTTTAGCGGTCGCTTCGGATTTTATACCGACAAGGGTCATCCTCTGACCTCCCTGTCGAACCTCGACACACCGATAAAAGGCGACTTGCCTGACTCTGCGGTGGTCGATCCCAAACAAAATCTTGAACTGACATTAATACCTGTACAAGCCCTGCTGGAACTGGCTTATAGTCCATTTCCCGTGAGTCGCCGGATCGTTTTGAGAGGTTGGGTAGGACCCGAGTATCTCTTCGTTCAGGAAGCGCTCAAGCCCAACCTTCCGTCGGGTCAAAATGCGCCAGCCGGCACATCTTTGGTCTCCAAGGGTTGGAACATGGGAATGGTTACAGGCGCTATGCTTTCCTTTAGTCTTAGTGGAATTGAATCGCGCTCCGATTATGCACTCAAAGCGATAGGAGTCGACCGTATCTACCTCAGCCCCTACGTTGAAATCGTAAAAACAACGCAGGATAAAATGGGTAACTACGATCGTAATGTCTATGGAATCAATCTCAGTTTCGAAGGACTCCGCTGATCCCAAACCAGCGTTTTACACCTATCGCATCGATATGAATTATAGCGGCGGCGACTTTAGCGGCTGGCAGAGCCAACCGAGCGGCAACACCATTCAGGATGCTCTCGAAAAGGCTCTCTTTGTTGCTCTTCGTAAAAAGATCCGAGTTGTCGGAGCCTCGCGGACCGACACCGGAGTTCATGCGGAACACCAGGTGGCTAGCTTTCGCATCGATGAGGAAATCGACTGTCCCCGTGTATTCCGTTCGCTTCAGGCACTAGTTCCCCCATCGATTGGTATCTTGGGACTTCGTGCAATCGAAAGAGAATTTCACCCTATAAAATCCGCTCACGCCAAGCTCTATCGTTACCGGCTCTGGGTCGGTCGCGGCACTAATAATTTCATCCGTCCTTACTCCTGGATTATTCCCTATCAGCTCGATACCGAAGCGATGAAGCGCGCCGGAGAAGAATTTATCGGTTATCACCATTTCAAAAGTTTTGCGGCAATCGACGGCAGCTCGCTGACCTTTGAACGCAACATTATCGATTTGAAATGGGTGAACAAGGGTAATGGCGTGCTCGAGTTCTACATTCTCGGCGAAGGTTTTCTTAAACAAATGGTGAGAAATATCGTTGGAACGTTGATCGAAGTCGGGCAGGGAAAAAAATCACCTGCAGATATCCCGCGAATCCTAGCAGCTGCAGATCGCCGTGCGGCGGGTATGACTGCTCCAGCACAGGGTTTGAGTCTTGTTGAGATTTACTATGAGGAGCAAAAAGAAATCGAAGCGCGCTTTCTTCAGGAACATCCTGAATTTTCTTTTGTCTTCCCTTCCCTTTGATGCCGTAGCCATCCCGATTTTGACTATTTATCCTTCTACGCTCAGCATATAATACCGAAGATTCCCAGCCCGTAAGTCCAGGGTCGGCTTTCGGTATTTGGCAAATCTTCAAGAGTGCTGAGCGGAAAGATAGGGTGCATCCATGCGGTCGAACCGTTTCGTGATCGGATCAATTTTAGTCTCACTTGTCAGCGTAGGCTGTGCCCACAAAGGCACCGAAGCTGCGTCCATCACCAATCCCTCCACCGGCGAAGTCATTAAAAAAGCGGATACTGATGTCCCGGCTGAGTTCTGGTCTCCAGAACGAAAAAAGGCTAATGCGTCATTTTATTATCTTGCAGGTGAATACGAACTGATGAATCGCAATGCCATAGGTGCTGCGAAACTCTTTGAAACAGCCTATGCGATGGAGCCGAATGCATTCATCGGATCCAAGCTTGTTGAAAGCAAAGCGCAAAGCAACTTCGACGAAGGTCTTGCGCTTGCGAAAAAGATGTCGCTTCTCTATCCGCATAATGGCGAGATTCAGCTATCCTACGGCCGCCTTCTTGCTGCTAAAGGTGATTTGAAAGAAGCGGAAACCTATCTTAAAAACGCCGTGCGCATGCGACGATTCCGATTCGGAAAAGATTCACCTTCTTGCCGTTAGCCTCCTTCTTGGCAAGCAGCAAAAACAATCGTTAAGTTACTTCGATTCCCTGATTCGGGCTGAGCATTTTAACGATGATTCTATCGAAAAGATGATGAAGCTCTACGAAGAAATCGGCGCGAGCAAAAACTACCTGAGTGTTTTTCAAAAGGCTGAAAAAGAAGTCGGTAAGAAAAGTGATGGACTCAGCTTCCAGCTGGCTGTTCTCGAACTCGGTAAACAAAACTTCAAGGATTCGTCACAGATTCTTCAGGATCTGGTGAATCGTTATCCTGAGAATGAGAAGCTCGCCTACCTCCTCGGTATGATCCAGGAGAAGAACGGGCAGGCTGAAGACGCTCTGAAAACTTATCTGAAGTTTGACGAAAAATCGGACATGTATGTGGTCATGCGTGTGCGGGCCTTCGATCTTCATAAACGTCTCGGCCGCAATGAAGAAGCTCTGAAAGTTGCGCAGGAAGCGATCGATGCGAAGAGCGATCAATCGGTGGTCTTTTATTCCCTCGCCTCAAATCTTTTGAGTTCCGAAGGCAAAAATCCTGAGGCCATCGCTCTCGTCGATAAAGGCCTTATTGAAGAGCCAGGTAACGTCGAACTCCTCTTCCTTAAAGCTGTGTTCTTAGAGAAAAGCCAGAAGATGGACCAGAGCGTCGCAACTCTCAAAGAAGTAATTCGCCGTGATCCGAAGCATGCTGCGGCTCTCAACTACCTTGGCTACATGTACGCCGAGAAAAATATCAATCTGCCGGAAGCCGAGGGTCTCATTAAAAGAGCACTCGAAGAAAAGCCGGATAACGGCTTTTATCTCGATTCGCTCGGTTGGGTTTACTATCAACAGAAACGTTACAAGGAAGCGATCGTTGTCCTTGAAAAAGCCTTTCAGCTGACTAACAGCGATCCAACCATCTCTGAGCATCTGGGTGATGCTTACTATGCAGCAGGCGATGCGGGAAAGGCTTTGATTGCCTACAAGATCGTTCTCCTGTGCGACGACCAATGATTATAAGGCGATCCAGCTGCCGGCTTTTGCCGGTGCTTACTTTAGTGAATGCTCGGGTAAAGACGGCAGCGTCTCGATCGAAGTCTTTTCCTCGGGAAAAGTGCAGCAGATCTTTGATGCTGACTGGACATCGGATGCCAACGGCGACTGGGGTATCGCGAGTTATTCCCCACTCGGCCAGACTCTTTTTCAACTTGATTATGTCCAAAAGCAACAGGCTTTCAAGCAAACGGGTAAACCCTTTGCCGGCCTCGACAGCCTCTCCGTGGGATCCAAGCAGATTATCAGTCTCGAGGGTCACGAAATTGGCCTTAGAACCGATGAGATCGCTTGTCTCCTTAATCACAAGATTCCTCAACGCTGGTTGAAGAAAATTGTCTCAGAATCTGTAACGGCAAATGAAATTAAATATCTGGTGATCGACAGCGATCGTAAGATCAATCTTTCGCTCAATAAACATGGCAATCGAACGGATGAATACTGGAAGACCGACATTTCCTGGAGTCTCTATTGGGGACTTAAGACGGTTAAGGTGAGCGCGCGTCTCCTACGGGATGAACAAGCGCTAGTCCTGCAGTCGGATCAGTTCGAGAAAATTGACTTACGAATTGTCTCTCAAGAGGAATAGCCGTGAACTTGCTCCTTGATCTTGAG
>SEDW01000746.1 GCA_004193325.1 Pseudomonadota bacterium
CGCTTCGCTCCGATCCTTCGCACTTTTGCACCCTTCGTTGCCGGCGTGGCTCAGATGAACTATCGCCAGTTTGCGATGTATAACGTCGTGGGTGGTCTTCTCTGGGTTTCCTCATTCCTTCTTGCAGGACGGTTTTTTGGTAATCTTCCTCAGGTCAAAGACAACTTCCACATTGTTATCGTCGCGATCATCATTTTGTCCTTCGTACCCGTGTTAGTCGAGTACTTGCGCGATAGAAAAGACCGTCTCGCTGCAGGCAAGTGAGAGGCGTTCCAGGAAATCTGCTTCGCATTCCTACATTTCGGAGTGACTGGGATTAGAAAGCTACGCGATGGTAGCTATCTAATCCAAGCCTCTGTCTTCTTTAGACTTCAGTTCTCAAGTTCCCTCGCTCATGTTGAAGAGATCAGCGGTATTGCATTCACCGCAGGTCAAACACAAGGAGGGAGAGGTCCATGAGAAACAAAATCATTCCAATGATGCTTTTGCTTATCGTAGCTTTTGCTGGGGCAATGACGCCGGCCAGTGAAGCTATGAAAGCAGGCGGTCCGATCAATTCAGGCGACGTCGCCTGGATGCTTTGCGCAGCGGCGCTGGTCCTGTTTATGACACCGGGTCTGTCGTTCTTTTACGGCGGGATGGTTCGTCCGAAGAACGTGATTTCAACCATGCTTCAGAGCTTCGTCAGCATGGGCATCATCAGCCTTCTCTGGGTTGTGGTCGCTTTCAGTCTATCCTTTGGAGATTCCATCGGTGGCTTCATCGGCGATCCACGCACCTTCTTCATGTTTCGTGGTGTGACCGGGGCGACCCACCTCGATCTTGCGCCGACGATTCCTTTCCTTCTCTTCGCACTCTTTCAGCTCAAGTTTGCCGTTATCACTCCGGCTCTGATCACCGGTGCATTCGCTGAACGCGTGAAATTTACGAGCTATATGCTTTTCATTACCCTCTTTATGCTCTTCATCTACGCGCCTCTAGCGCATATGACCTGGCATCCGCAGGGCTTTCTCAAAGGGCTCGGCGTTTTGGATTTTGCTGGCGGAACAGTTGTTCACATGTCGGCGGGATTTGCCGCTCTTGCCGGCGCGATGGTTTTGGGTCGACGCAAAGATGTGGATGGCGAGCCTCATGTTCCTGCTAACGTGCCTTATATTATTTTGGGAACAGGTATGCTCTGGTTTGGTTGGTTCGGCTTTAACGCTGGATCGGCTGGCGCTGCGAATGAGCAGGCTGCCTTGGCCTTTGCAACAACGAACACAGCGTCAGCGGCTGGTGCTTTGGGCTGGATCTTCTTTGATATGGTTCGCGGCCGTAAGCCTTCGGCAATGGGCGCTTGTATCGGTGCGGTTGTGGGTCTCGTGGCGATTACTCCAGCGGCGGGCTTTGTCTCGGTCGGCGCGAGTATGTTTATCGGCGCTTTCTCAGCAGTCGTTTCGCAGGCTGTGGTTTATCTTAAATCGAAATCCGGTGTGGATGACACTCTCGATGTCTTCGCCTGCCACGGTATCGGCGGCGTCATGGGTATGCTCATGACCGGAATCTTTGCCAAGGATGTGGGTCTGGTCTTTGGTCCAACCAAAACCTTCTTCATGCACATCGGCGCAATGATATTTGTCGCGAGCTTTAGTTTCATCGGCTCTTACCTTCTCTTCAAACTCACCGACTGGTTGATACCTATGCGTGTCAGCGAAAGCGATGAGAAGATGGGCCTCGACTTGAGCCAGCATGGCGAAAGTCTCCACGGCGAGTCTCGCCCTGATTTTGACCTCGACGCCCCTATGGGTGGGAATTCAATGATACCTGTTGGCATCACAGCCAAGGGCGGAGTCTCTGCGTAGTCAGTCCTATTAGCCAGCTCTTCTTCTCGTGAGAGGAGCTGGTTCTCACCTGCCTCTAAATTCCCCATACATCTTAATCGGTAAATCTTCCTCATCGTTTGCGGCCAAGGCAATTAATCCTGGGGCTT
Source organism: Pseudomonadota bacterium (assembly GCA_004193325.1). Lineage (GTDB taxonomy): Bacteria > Bdellovibrionota_B > Oligoflexia > Oligoflexales > Oligoflexaceae > Oligoflexus. Next base: position 1,970 of record SEDW01000746.1, read on the forward strand.
GCGCGTCTGTGAGAAAATCATAAGTATGGTTATCTTCTTGATTCTATTTTATAGGCAGCATAAGTCTAATTGAGGCGTTTATGCCTGTTTAACTGTTCAAAGGGTAACATTTAATGATCAAGATAAGTCTACTCGGTTTGGCTCTTGCTGGTTTTGTTTCGGTTCAGGGTTTTGCGGCGGA
>SEDW01000747.1 GCA_004193325.1 Pseudomonadota bacterium
GTCCCTCATTCCAAAAAACATCATCCCTGATGGGAAGCGCCTTATGTCGATCAAACTCAAGATCCTAAAGACCTGGATAAATAACGATTACACGATTATATTTCAGACCTCGATCATCGGCCCGAAAGATTTAAATCTCCCAAAGAAGATTCATCTGCTCATCGATTTGAGACAACAAACCTTTGGCATGCGACTCGACAGTGAGAAGCCCGGCCAGGCAACGGCCAATCACGCTTTCATTCAGATCCTGCGCAAACACATTCCGCAGTTCACTATCAAAGAGATCCTAAGGGATAAAGCCACCGGCGATCAGTACATCCCACTTCTGTCTGGTCCTCAGGGCGAAGGCTTTTGGTACATTAAGCTCGCCTTCTCCAAGCCGCCTCTGGCGTCTTTGGTCGATCCCAAGGAAACCGTGCAAGTGAGTTATGGGCAGAAGGGAACTTTCACCAAAAAGCACCAGCTCGACGGCAAACCCGACTGGTCAAGCTTCGAAGATATTTTTCCGGCACTTGCAGCGAAGCTTATGGATTCGGCCAAATCCGTGGAAGCCGCTGACGAAGACAGTGACGAGGAGAAAATCGCGGGAGACGATTCCAATCCAATTCCCGAGGATCAAAGAGAACTGGCGTCGCGACTCAAAAGAAAACTTAAAACCACCAAGAAGAATCTCGAAAAACTGCGCGGGGATCTGCCCGCCCGTTCAGCCGTCGACGTCTTCAAGACCAAAGCCAATTATCTGCAGCGTTACGCCTATCTCGTGCCTTTTGAGGCTTTCGAGCTTCGTCTCGATGCCACGCAAACCGACGATGGTATGGACTGGACTATCGAACTTGACCCTGATCTTTCGGTAGGTCGCAATATCGAAGCTGCCTTTGAAAAGGCCAGAAAGATGGAGCGCAAAATCAAAATGGGTCAGGAGCAGATCGATCAGTTTCAGGCTTATGAAAAAGACCTGATCGAAGATATTGAGATCTTAAGGTCCGAGGCTCAGTCCGAATCATTCTGGCAGAAGATTGTCGCCAAATACAAACTCCCTGACCTCAATCTCAAGGGCAGTGGCTCGGCTGCGACTCCAGTCGCCAAAGCCTACAAAAGTTATTTGAGTAGCACAGGCCATATGATTCTGGTCGGCAAAGGCGCGAAGGAAAACGACATCCTCACCAAAGCCGCTCGGGCGAATGACTACTGGTTCCATGCCGTTGGCGTCACAGGTTCCCATGTAATCGTGCCTTCTGCTCCTGACATTCGATCGGCTTTGCCTTCGCAGCTCCTGAAAGAGGCGGCAATGCTGGCGATTCACGCGTCCCGCCTGAAAGACGATCTGGCTGGGGAGTGTTACGTAACAAAGCGCGCTTCGCTTAAAAAGCAGAAGGGCATGGCGGCAGGACTCTGGAAAATCGAACAGTCTGAGACCTTCTTCGTTCGTTACAAAGAAGAGGAATTGCAGAAGATTCTTCAAAGCATCCGTGCATAGAATGTCATTTTGCTAGGGCTTTGCTTACAGTCGTTTGCCGTATGGATTCAGCTTCTGTTAATTTTTCGCGAGTGTTGAGCAAACGTCGACATTTCCCCGACTTCCATGTAGTTTTTTGAAATCCCTATCCGGCTTGAAAGCCAGCATAAATAAGGTTCGTGTTATGCAAGCAAAGGTTGAGAAGAAAAAAAGGGTGGCCGTCGTCGGCGCCACAGGTATCGCCGGCCAACAATTTTTGATCGCGCTCAAGGATCATCCCTGGTTTGAAATCACTGCGCTCGCGGCTTCACCGCGCTCAGCAGGCAAGCGATATGAAGATGCTCTCCGCACCCCAAACGGTCAGGTCAGCTGGTGGCAATACGAGCCGATTCCAGCTGCCTATCGCGATATGATCGTGCAGAATAGTGAAGAGCTGAACTTCAAAGAACTCGATATTATCTTCACAGCAATCGACACCGATGCAGCCAAGGCTCTCGAGCCGATCTACGCTTCGCACCTACCGACGATTTCAACAGCAAGCGCCTTCCGCATGGAAGCTGACGTTCCTCTCCTGATGCCAGGCGTCAACTCAGATCACGCGGCAATGATCGCTGCCCAACAAAAGAACCGCGGCTGGAAGGGCTTTATCGTCCCCATCCCGAACTGCACAACCTACGGCCTCGCCTGTACGCT
>SEDW01000748.1 GCA_004193325.1 Pseudomonadota bacterium
ACGGTGATCCCAAGTTCTTTGGTGGTGATCTGTTCGCCGCGCATCTTCTCATTCAACTTCGCTGGCTCTGGACCATCGGGAAGATCGGTCTGCCCAGCGCTCGAGTTGATGTTGCCTTCGGACTTGATGAGGAAGCTGTCTTTGTAAACGGTTTCCTTTACGATCGTAGTGATGGTTTCACCACCGGCGATATTCGATCTGAGGAATTCCACGACCCATTCCTTGGTCGTCTTGTAGCCATCTATCTTATTACGAAGATAGAGTTCGCTGTCGCAGAGCTTGGCATAAGGGGTATTTGCAGATCGTGCACCGTAGATCGCACTTTTGTTGAGCGCGCCCCAGAGATCACATTGCTTTCTTTCTCCGTTGGCATTTAGGAGCACGATGCCGTTATGATAGGTAGGAGTCAATTCAAGGTTTAGGTCACGATTAAGCCCGTTTTCGAGGTGAAACCACTCGATTCGCTGGGGATTCCAGACCAATTTTAAAAGAAACCAAGAATTCACATCCGGATTGAGATTGATCAGACGAACCTCTTGCGGAAGATCCTTCTGCCCTCTGAGGTCCAGCACAGTCTCGACACGCGACGCCTGCAGATCGATGATCGTTCTATCGATTCGCGATTTCTGCCGTTCGGTTGGAGCCGGACCCGGCTTTGCACCCAAAGCACTGTTCGCCGGTGTAACAGATTCCGAAAATTCGTCCAAAGTACAAAATATATCGCCCATATCGCGACAAATCATCTCCTCAGGCTCAACTTCCTGAGCGCGGAGACTCGCCGTTGATAGGAGCGTAAGACTCACAAGAAGAGTGAGCAGTTTGGGAATTTGCCACCTGAGAGTAGAGGACACTGTCTTCGCGCGCATAAGACTTCCGCTTCAAAAATAAGAGGGGATCGATGCTTTCGATTCTATCGCCACATTCACAAAGGTCTAAAGACTAAACCAGCGTAACACATTTAAGTCGCCCTAATCGATTGATTGACTGGCGAATTTTCCACTCACCTGCCCGAAAATGGTAGGATATACTTTCAAAAACAAGAGGAGCGATTAACGAATGGGTCGACACCTGAGGCTATTGCTAGTCGTTTTGGCATTCTGCGTCTCTTGCGCCACGCAATCGCCAACCTTCTTCGATGCCCCCGTGCTCGTCGTTCCCAAACGCGGCCTCTCTGCCTTGTCTGGCACAGCTTTCGGCCAAAAACTATTCGGCGCCAACGAACAAAACCGCGAAAATGCGATCCTCGAACAATTTCGTGCCGGCAATATCCCTGACTATCTAAGGCAGTTTAGCAAAGTTCGCTTTATTTCCCAAACTCGCTCGGGAAAAGAGGCTGAAGTAACTCTTTGGGTTATGTCCGACTACCTCTCCGTTGGCTCGAACCAGGACTTCCTCCGCACCCCAATGACACCACTCTCCGCGCAAATCATTGCCGATCAATATGGCCTGCTTTTACCAACTGTGAAAATAGTCGATGCCATTTATCAGGCAGCAAGTGTAAAACTAGATCCTAGACCCTTTAAACCAGGACCTCAGATGGTTTCGGTTGGGGAACTCGTTCGACACAATAAGGTCATCCAGACCAGCCTAAACGATCTACCTCCCCGAGGACTGGTCGCTGGCCACAAAAAAGATATCGTCATCAGCAATTTGCTCCTGAGAAAAACGAATCGTGTGGCTATTTACGGTTGGCATCTGCGTTCAGGAACTGCCATTCAACCCCTCACAACGGTGCATGGCAACTGGTACGCAGACTACAGTCACGGCGTGCGATTGATGGCCACAACGATGGTCATCAACGATCAGCTTTATAAAGTCAGTGACGTTCTGAAAGATCCTGAACTGTCGGCGTTGATTAGTTACGAAGGCCCCATGCAGACGATCCGCTACAACCTGAATCAGGCGGTGCGGAAGAAATGGTGGCCGCAATCCTAAGGGAATTGAGCCATAGATGATCGATAAAACCAACTACTCGGACACACTCGCCCTCGGCCGCGCTATAGACACTGCGCGCGGTATCAAACCCGCTGATCACATCATCCGCAACGTCCAGATTCTCGATGTCTTTTCGGGAGAATTTCTGCTGAGCGATCTCGTTATCGCTGAGGGACGCATCGTTGCGATCGGTCAGGACTATCAGGGAAAGACCGCGCGTGATGGGCCTTGCTGAGATGATGAACTTTCCTGGACTCCTCAATAAGGATCCAGATGTGCTTCAGAAAATTCTCGATTTTCAATCAATGCGAATGGATGGTCACAGTCCTGGACTCAGCGGCAAGGATTTGAATGCCTATGCGGTATCCGGGATCTGCAGCTGCCACGAATCCACCACCGCTGCCGAAGCCAAAGAAAAGATGAGCAAAGGCATTCACGCACTGATTCGTGAAGGCTCCTGCGCGAAGGACGCCCATCAGCTCCTCCCCTTGCTCAATGCCTACACATCATCGAACATCGCCTTCTGCAGTGATGACCGTAACCCGCTCGATATCGAGGAAGCGGGTCACATCTCTTGCATCATCGAACTCGCTTTGAAGCAGGGCATTGCTCCTGAAGTCGCGTTCCGCGCGGCAAGCTATGGCGCTGCCCGAATCTACGGGATGAATGATCGCGGTGCACTGGCTCCAGCCTACCTCGCCGACTTCAATCTCGTTCGTCCTAAGGTTGAGCACAAGTGGTCCGAAGGTTTTGAAATTCTTTCGACCTATAAAAAAGGTGTGAAGGTTGATGTAAAGGTTCTGCATGAAGTGCCTTCGCCAAAGCTCGCTGGCGGCAAGAATCTCAACCTCACCCGCCCTACTCCGCTCGATTTTAAAATCGCCGCCAAAGGTCCTCAGGAAAAGGTGCGGGTCATCGGAATCATTCCCCATCAGATCCTCACCCATCACGAGAAGACCGAACTTCATGTGAGCGAAGGCAGCCTCAAAGAAGACATCGCTCGCGATATCCTGAAGATCTCAGTTCTCGAACGCCATCACAACACAGGCCGCGTAGGCCTTGGCTTTGTTCGGGGTTTTGGTATTCGTCAGGGCGCAATCGCTACGAGCATCAACCACGATGCGCACAATATTATCGCTGTCGGCAGCTCCGATGAACTCCTTGCCAAAGCGGTGAACAAGCTCATGGACATCGACGGCGGGATCGTCGTCGTCCACGAGGACGGTCGAACCGAAGTCCTGGCCTTGCCTATCGCCGGTCTGATGACCGACGAATTCCCAGGTCCGGTTGCCGAAAGTCTCCGCCGCCTCAAAGCTTTAACCAAGGCCACAGGCTGCGTGCTTGACGAGCCTTTCCTCCAATTATCGTTCCTGGCTTTGCCAGTGATTCCTTCACTGAAAATCAGTGACCGAGGCCTCGTCGATGTCGACAGCTTCGCTAAAGTGCCCGTGATTTGTGA
>SEDW01000749.1 GCA_004193325.1 Pseudomonadota bacterium
AGAAAGACGAGTCCCCATGACAACGCGACTGTTTCCGGACGTGCGACTTTAATAAGACGGTCTAGGGTGCTGCGGTTCATATTGGGCTCGGATGGGATTGTTTATTTTGCGAGAGCGGAAGAGAGAAAGGAGAAAGCCCATGCGGAGGCATGGGCTTTTGGATTATTTCTTTTCAGTTGCTGCTGGAGCAGCTTTATCTTTTGCGGCGTCAGCTTTTGCTGGAGCTGATTTTTTGTCTTTTGCTGGGGCTTTTTCAGCTTTTGCTGGAACGGCGCCTTCTTTTTCAGAAGTTGCTAGTTTAATGATGATTTTACCCTTTGTAGTTCCGTTCGGAGAACTTCCTAGTGCCTCAACTTGCTTGACAACTTTCATGCTGTCTTCATCCAACACTTTACCAAAAACAACATGTTTGCCATCAAGCCAGCTTGTTACAACAGTGGTAATGAAAAATTGCGAACCGTTAGTGTTTGGTCCCGCATTTGCCATACTCACGTAGCCTGGGGCTTTATGCTTAAGAACGAAGTTTTCGTCAGGAAATTTTGCGCCGTAGATCGATGATCCGCCTGTACCGTTATTGTTTTCAAAGTCACCGGCTTGAATCATGAACTCAGGAATCACACGGTGAACTGTCGAACCAGTGTATTTTGCAGGAACTGGTTTTTCTTTTGTGCCATGTACTCCGCAAAGTTCGAGAAAGTTTTCAGCAGTCTTAGGCACTGTTTTGCCGAAAACACCGATAACAACTTTGCCAAGATCTTTTCCATCGACAGAAAATTCCAAGGTACACTTGCCAGTTATGGTTTCATCGCCCGCAGTTTCTTTGAGATTCGCAGCAGCGTTGCCAATTGGGGAAGCTTTGTTATCTGCAGCAAAACCCTGAACACTCAGACCCGACAGCAACAATGAAGCCACAAGAATTTTTTTCATTTATGAATACCCTCTAACAGAAATTTCAAAACTTTGACCATCATACTAACCAAAATAGCCTCAACCCATACATTTTTGAAGTCTAACCAATACCCTCCCGGAATAGCCCAATACCCAACATATGAGGCATCCGTCAAAAAACATTCATATTTTTATCAAAAAAATCAATATCTTATTAATTTATAGTTATAAGTACTATTGTATTACAGTAATACCGTATTCAGGTTATACTCATTTATTCCGATACTGATTTCGCATCCGAACGATAGGAGACCCATCCATGCGCTCCGCTCTAAAAAAACATGGCAACAGCCGCGGGATCACAATCCCTCCTGCACTACTCGAGCAACTCGGTTGGACCGAAGGCACTCAGCTCGATCTTGAAGTTAAAGACGGACGTCTCGTCGCCTACCCCCTCGCACCAACACTGGACGCACTCCTTGCAAGCTTCCCTGACAATTATCAGGCTGAAGAAGAGGACTGGGGCAAGGACGTTGGCAAGGAGGTCATAGAATGATTTCTGGAGTACCCGAGGCCGGCGATATCATCACGATTAACTTTGATCCTCAATCAGGTTCTGAAATTAATAAAAGACGTCCCGCGATTGTCCTGAGTTCATTTGAGTTTAATAAAAAGGTTGGACAGGCATGGATCTGCCCGGTGACATCAAAGCCTCCGAGAAATCCATTTCATGTCATCCTTCCTGCAGACATCAAAGGCTTCAAATATCCCGATGCAGCTGGAGAAGTGGCCAATGTAAAGTTGGAACAGCTTCGTTCTTTGGACTTTCGTTCGCGGAAAGCAACATTTGTAGCAAAGATTTCGTCAGAATTTCTGAATCAGTGTAGATCCTACGGTATTCGAATCCTTGGAGGTTGAAGTCTCGACGCTCAATTCCGGTCGAGACTTTCATCACCTTTTCAAAGATCACTCACTTCCGATTATACCCATGCGGAGCTTCCTGATGCCAGGCTAACGCCGTCTTCAGAATTGTCTCCAGATCCGAATACCTCGTCACAAACCCCAGAATCTTCTTCGCCTTCCGGTTGTCGGCATAAAGCCCTGCAGGGTCACCCGCACGACGAGGACCGATCTTATGTTCAATCTTGATCCCCATCACTTTCTCAGCGGCCTTCAGAATCTCTAGGTTTGAGTAACCATTCCCCGTCCCCAAATGGATCGCATCATAGAGCGGACCCTTCTGCGCGCAGAGATAGGTCGCCGCCTTGATATGAGCATCAGCCAAGTCAGTGACATGAATGTAGTCCCGAACGCAGGTACCGTCCGGAGTATTAAAATCATCACCAAAGATCGTCACGGTCTGCTTCGCTAGAGCCGCCTTGATCACGTTGGGAATCAAATGCGTCTCTGGATCATGGGCTTCCCCTATCCCGCCATCCTTATCCGCACCGCAGGCATTGAAATAGCGCAGAGCCATCCCACGGATGCCGTGCGCATGACAGTAATCCTCGATCATCCACTCATCGATAAGCTTTGATTTACCGTAGGGCGATTGAGGCTTCTTGGGATCCTCTTCGCTGATCGGCAAATTCTGAGGTGTTCCAAAGACAGCGCAGGAGGAGGAGAAGATCAGAGCCGCCTGACTCTTCAATTTCCGCATCGCTTCCATCAGGACGCGGACGCCGTCGACGTTATTTTCATAATAGAGCTCGGGCTGACTCACGGATTCGCCTACGAGAGCAAAGGCCGCGAAGTGATAGATAGCATCAAATCGTCCCTTTTCAAGGGTCGACTCCAAAGTCTTCGCATCCAAAAGATCCGCCTTGATAAAAGGCAGCTTCGGATCGAGCGACTCCCGAAACCCTCTCTCGAGGTTATCGTAAACAGTACATTCATGGCCCTGACGTGCGGCTTCGCGAACGAAATGGGAACCGATATAGCCAGCTCCACCTATTACCAAAAAACGCATACCCGACTCCTCAATCGCCTGACTATTTCAAG
>SEDW01000750.1 GCA_004193325.1 Pseudomonadota bacterium
AAGATTATTTCCTGGAACGTAAACGGCATTCGCGCTGTTCTAAAAAAGAATTTCATGGAATTTTTTGAGACCGAGATGCCTGACATCCTCTGTCTTCAAGAAACCAAAGCCATGGAGGAACAAGTCGATATCGATCTTCCTGGCTACCATATGTGGTGGAATAGTGCTGAGAAAAAAGGCTATTCTGGAACCGCAATTTTCTCGCGATTTCCAGCTTTAAACGTGACCTACGGCCTAGGCCTTCCGGATCACGATAAAGAGGGTCGCGTGATCACCGCCGAGTTCGAGAAGTTTTTTCTCGTGACGGTTTATACTCCGAATTCTAAAGACGATCTCGCTCGTCTCTCCTACCGGCACAAAGAATGGGATGTGCACTTCCTCGATTACGTAAGACGACTCGAGAAGACAAAACCCGTAGTTTTCTGCGGCGATCTCAATGTTGCGCACAAAGAGATCGATCTTGCTAATCCAAAGACCAACACCAAGTGTGCTGGATTTACCAAGGAAGAGCGAGAGAGCTTCGACAATATTGTTGCAGCAGGATTTGTCGATACCTTTCGCCACTTCAATCAGGAGCCCAATCATTACACCTGGTGGAGCATGAGAACTGCGGCTCGAACCCGAAATGCAGGCTGGAGAATCGATTACTTCTGCGTCTCAGGCTCACTCGTGCCTATGCTGAAATCAGCGAGCATTCTACCCAACGTCCACGGGTCCGATCATTGTCCCGTTGTTGTCGAACTTAACGACGCTTTTTGACCCCATTCCTCTATGTAAACCGCCGATTATTCAGAATTAACCTCCTGAATAATCTTTTATGTCCTTTTCTTCCTCTATCATTCAAGACCCCAGGCGCGTTTTCCGAACCATTTAAGTAGGACATCGAGTTCGATAAAAATGATCTCGGGTAAGATTTTAGCGAGAAGGGGAGGGCAGCAATGTCGCTCTTACAAATTGTGAAAATTCCGTTTTTGCGCCTGACTGATAAAGGCTTTCAACGTTGGCTGGATCAGCACTCCGATGTTCAAAGTCCGCTCATAAACATAGCTCTGTTTTTTGTCAGCATCGCCATTCTCGATAGTGCTAGCAGTGGGCAGATCGATAGAAGCCAAGCCTGGCTGGCTCTCGCTGCAAGTGCCGCAGCAGCTGGGACAGCTCAGTGGTTTCGACTGAACCAGGCCCATCTTCTTTACTGCCATGAACTCGACAGCAAAGAGCTAAGCCGCGAACTCGAGAATCTGCGAAATGATTCGAGAGTCATCGTCGATCATTTGCCGAACGGCGTGTACCTCTTTAAATCCTCTGAGATTAATGGGCAGATCGAAGTCGATTCTCTTCATTCGCCGCTTTTTCAAGATGACCTCGCAAGTGGGGCCGGTAAAGATTCGCTCGATGCTGTCTGGAAGGCCAGCGGCCATAGTCTGAAAGCCATTGGAGAGTTGAATGCTCTCCTCTATCAATCTATCGGCGACACGATTCTCCAGTGGGATTTTAATGCCAAGAACCTGCCGAAGGAACTCCGGGTCAATCTCGAACGCGGCACCCGCATCGTTAATGCCAGTTGGGAGGCCATTCGCTCCGAAGCCGGCATCGTCCAGAAAATCATTCTCCTCCTCGATGATGTGACCGAATTAAGGCTCATGTACGAAGACTCGCGCTCGCGCAGCGATGATGCCAAGCGCCTCATGGAACTGATAAGCAACAGTCCTCGAAAAATGGGAGAATTCTTTGCCCTCGCCGAATCGGTGCTGAGTGAAGGTAAGGTCGCCATGATCGAAGGCAGCGAGTCCGCCACGCTCAATTTTAGAAACATTCACACGTTGAAGGGAATGGCCCGAGGCTACCAGTTGACAGAGTTGTCCGCTTGCTTTCATTCGCTTGAAGATTCTCTCCAATCGCAGGCATTATCTAGCACTCTGTCGCTCCAGCACCTGCCTTCGTTTCAGGCCTGCGAGATTAGTCTTCGAAACTATAAAAACCTATTCTTGAAGGCCTACACTCGACAAATCTCTGGCAATCAGGTCACGGTCGATCCCAAGGTCATTCTCGATCTGACTCATCAGATTGAAACAGCCTATGTGCGTAGCGATATTGAAACGGCCTTTAATTCTCTGAATGAGATTCGGGCGATCTTTGCCACCAC
>SEDW01000751.1 GCA_004193325.1 Pseudomonadota bacterium
CAAGGTAAAGCGACTTTCTCCATGGAATTCGCAGCTTACCGTCCAGTTCCTTCTTCGATCCAGGAACAACTCGTTAAGAAGTTCCGCGAAGAGCAAGCTAAAGGCGGCAAGAAAGACGACGAATAATAGGTTTTCCTATTCTTCTCAGTCTCTTAAAGAAAGACCCCGTTTCGGGGTCTTTTTTTTGTTTAATCCGGGACAGATTTTGCCGAGGAGTAAGAATCGGCTGCCTGACTCAGGATGAGTGCATGGAGGCCGGGAATAAGGAGAAACTCCAGGATGGATAATCTAAAGCCTAAGAAGCCTTTGCTTCGCCTCGTTAAGAGCGACGCGCTTCACGATGAGACTCTGCCTCCACAAGCACCTGCTCCGAAGCCCAAGAGCGCCTTTGCCAGTCAGATGACAAGCTTTGCTGATGACCTCGATGCGCAGATTGCTTTGCTGCTGAATTCTTAACGCTCATTTTACCGATCGAATCTTTTGAGACACGCGCCGCTCTGCGGATCGCGTGTTTTTCTTCGATCAAAAAAAACTTACTAAGGTTGGGTTCCTAAAATAATCCCCAGCTGCCGAACATCATGATCCGCCCGCCCATGAAAGCCCAGGATTTGCATCCCAGCCGGCGCGCTCATCTCCACAGCAATACCCGTCCAGGTCCCAACTTGCAGGACTTTGCCTTTGCGCGTGCTGAACTTGATTGCTGAAACAAAACGATTGCCGTTTGATTCATAGAAAGCCACATCAAGGCGCGAGAGATAGTCGTCATCAGCAATATCGAGATTTTGCTCGCCATCCCAGCTTCCGCCGTGACAGAAGTCCCCCGCCCCATCCACGACTGCACAGATGCGAGTAACTGGACCCTTTCCTGATGCACGAATCTGTTTGAGCTTATAGCGGTCACGAGGCTTGATCTTCTCAAAGTCATCGAAGGCATCGCCGTAGCTAGTTCCTGAGAGAGCCATGCGCCCAAGACCTTTACGTCCTCCACAGTTCGCGCAGTCGAAATTCTTCCAATCATCACGAACCCAAGGGCTAGGCGGGGCATTGCCATTTGATTTGCCGTTCAGGAGTGCAACTTTGTCGAATGCAATTTCCGAGATCTTTTGAAAGATTGCACTCGTTAGGACGTTGGTGATCTTCGGCGGCGGCAGGACGTTTTTCCCATCAACAGTTTTGCCCCAGAGGTCATTATATTTTCCAACATCATTATTTCTGAGGTCACTCCACATCCAAAGGGCTTTCGCTGTATCAAACTCCACTGCACCCTCGCCACCACTCGTATCGCTTTGCATGGAGATCCGCGACTTGATCGCATCCCCAACTTGAAACCACTGAAGACTTGGAACCTTCGCCAGCTGATCTTTACCAATCGTGGCATCAGCCGCAAAATCCACATCGTTCGGAAAGAGTGCGTGGCTATTCAGAGCAGAATAGATCAGAGGACGAACTCCTTTCATCTTGAGAGCTGATGGAGGTAGCCAATTGCCTTGCCCATGGGCCGAGAGATAAACCATCTCGATCTGAGTCAAGTCGCTATTGAGCTTATACGTAACGTTTTCCCAATCACCCTCATGGATCGCCAGATTGCAGAGCTCGATTGCCGTTTCCTTATCCTCTGTCTTGAGAATATCTTTGCCACCGAAAGGATTATTAATTCCACTCGCAACGGCCATCGTCAGGCGCAGCCCCTGGCAGCCATTTTTTGCATGAAAGATCCAATACTGCAGGAGCCGCTTGTCTTCGCTGATGTTGACGACGACTCGCGCTTGTCTGCCTTCCCGATAGGATCGGCGTGACGATCGAAAAAAGTCCTCGCTCCGCTCATTTGGAGACTTCTTATAGAACTCTTCGGGATCCATTGGATAATAAGGCTCTTGCGGCGCGAGCCATAGAATTGGTGCAAAACGTTTAGCGATGTCGACCGGCGTATTGGTGACGACCGCTTGGGTCACAGGAGGCTGAGGGGTTTTCGTTTCAACTTTAGATGGCAATGGCTCAAGGGGATCCGCCTGCTTGCTTTCATTGCCTTTTTCCTCGACCACCGCCTCGGGACCGCCCGTCTCCTGCTCATCCTTCGGCAGCGAGTTCGACGTCCCAGGCATCAGACTATCAAGGATCCTACCGGCAAAGCCCGGCCGCTCCG
>SEDW01000752.1 GCA_004193325.1 Pseudomonadota bacterium
AAACCTATTATCGCTTTGACAGCGCATGCGATGAATGAGGAACGTGCTCGCACCCGTGAGGCGGGTTGCAATGGGCACCTCACAAAGCCACTGAATCAGTTGGAGCTGATTGAGACAATCGAGCTTCACGTGCTTCAGTCCTGAAACAATCAGGCCTTGAGCGCAGCGATGGGGCCCTGGCCGAAGGCCGCGTTGCCGAAACTCGTATCAGTGCCGCCAAAAGCCTGGAGGATGGACACCAGGAGTTGATTATGATTGGAACCCTTGACGTCGATGCAAGTTCCCGTTTGAAAGTATCCACCAGCCTGGCCTGCGAGGACCATCCCAATATTCGACATGTTGTGACCCTGGCAATCGCCAAATTCCGTCAATGCCATCACGAGCGAATTGTAGAGTAGAGTGTTCGTGCCGGCGTTGACATCGCGTAGGCCCGCGATCAACTTGGCCAGACGTCCCATATACCAATTTTGGCCCTTGTAATAACGGTTGATGTCGCCGCCAAATTCTTTGTCGTGCGAATCGGAGTGATGGCCATTTCCAGTTCCAGGAATACCAGCATCATTGAACAGCCTGCCTGAGACAGATCGTGAGTTCTGGATATAGACGACATTCGTACGGCCGCAGGCCAGCGCCTGTATAGCCAGTTCAATATTGAGATCCACGATAGCACCGTAGTTGGCCTGCGCATGCCACGGCGTATTACCACCTGTAAAGGGTTCGGTTCTAGATATTTTGTTTGTGCACTGAGCACCGATCTCGACTGTAGATCCGGCTGTATCGACGAGTGTTTTCTCAAGACTTCGAACGGCCTCGATATGACCCTGAAGTTTTTCCTTTTCGATCTGGCCCAGTCGCGTTTGAAGAGCTTTTAGTTCAGTCAGACTCGCATCGAGCACGCTCTTTTTAAAATTTATCGCGGGAGCGCCGGTCGTCGGTGCGGGCACCGCTGTTCCAAAAATGGCATTGAATGCCTTGATCGGATCTTCTTGAAGTTCCGCTTTCTGACCCGCGGCCGAGAAGGAGGCAAACTCCTGGCGAATGGCAGTGTTACTACCGCCTTCACTCGCAGCGCTTCCAAGTCTGACGACCGGGATGCCTCCATCAAAACGGAGGCGTTCACCGAGAACGGTATCGATCGATACGCCGCTGCTGTAGCCGTTTTGAAGGGCGTCTGTTCCGGTTAGAAAGTAGTTCATACCGTGCTCGTGAGAGCCAGTCTTTAGCGCGTAATTCAGATTTTTAGGTATAAGAATATTATCCCGAACCGCTTCGAGAGGCAGAGTGATTTGTTTGTCCTTGAGACTAAAGGCTTTGCCCGTCGCGGTGGGATGAAAATGCTCGCTCTTGGTTCCATTCGGGTAATAAAATATGATCATGCATTTGCGATCGACAGCACCGAAGGCTTCCGTCTCGAGTAGAGTGCGCATGAAGGGAAGGGCGATCGCGCCGTTCCCAAGGTAGCGGAGCAGATTGCGTCGCGAAATTTCCGCGTGAATATTCTTTTTATTGTTCATCTTATTTTGCTCTCTTCTTGAAGGCGTCGTGCGTAATGACTTTCACGATCAACTGACTCAGGCTCAGGTCCTCTGTCTCGAAAGAATTCGCGACGTCCCGAATGGAACACACATCCTGAGGGCGCTCAAGGTGCCCATGTGCATAACGATAAAGCTGGATCGTGAAGCAGCGCTTGGCCTGCCGGGAGGTCGAGAGAAGGCTACTAAGGCCGTCGGCCCCTGTAAACGCCGTATCCTTGCCGTCCACACCCACGAGTTTGCCAGAAGCATCGATAGGTTTGCCGCTCTCCGTGCTGCGGTAAACACCGACGGCATCGAAGTTCTCAAGAGCAAATCCTATACCGTCGATCTTTATATGACAGCCCTTACAGGCCGGTGCTGCCGAGTGAACTTCTGCCAGTTCGCGGCTGGTTGCGCCTGGCTTTGGCTCAGGAAGTTTAACGACTAATCCGTCAGGGGTTGGCGTCGGTTCATCACAGAGCAGCCGACTCATGAGAAATCCGCCGATGCGGAAGGGGTTGGTTTGGTTAGGTGCCGCGAGAGACGCGAAAATCGCTCCCAGACTGAAAAATCCGCGACGCGACTCGTTTTCAAACGAAATCGTATCGACGGTGCCGACCTT
>SEDW01000753.1 GCA_004193325.1 Pseudomonadota bacterium
CGATTGCCTTTGAAAGTGAAAAGAATATGGGCGGAACCCAGGAAGAGTATGACAGCTGCACTGATACCGACGAGAACGCGCGCAATATCTAAAACGATCATCACTGACTCCAATTGATTGGTCAGTTTGATCGTGAACCGATGGAAGGGATAAAGCAAATTGCAGACGAAAAAAATCCTCCGGGAACTTAACGTTCGACGGAGGGTTTTTTCTACGACCTATAATCACCGAGATGATTATGGTGGGGATACACAGACTCGAACTGTGGACCTCTACGATGTCAACGTAGCGCTCTAACCAACTGAGCTATATCCCCGAGATGTGCTTGTTGTATAAGCCCATCCGAGCTTTGTCAATTTTTTTTGGTAAAAATTGAAGTCTTCAGAGGGCTAATATTCAATCAGTAACTATCACCGCCAAGAATACGCTTTAAGACTGAATCCGGAACCTGCTCATAAGACGCAAAGGTCATGGAGTAGGTCGCGCGACCCTGCGAGATTGAGCGCAAATCCGTGGTGTAGCCGAACATACCTGAGAGCGGAGCCGAAGCCTCGACCTCTTGCAAATGGCCTCTCAGACCGACGTTATTCACGCGAGCGCGACGACTGTTCAAGTCTTTGATGATGTTCGACAGGAAGTCGTCAGGCACGAGAACTTCAACTCTCATCGTTGGCTCGAGGAGAATAGGTGAGGCGAGGCGGAATGCTTCGCGTGTCGCCATGCTTGCCGCGATTTTGAAGGACATAGCGTCACTGCGCTCGAGGTCTACGGTGACATCGAGAAGCGTGACCTTGATTCCTGTCATCGCGTAAGCGGCGATCACACCAACCTGCATAGCTTCTTCACAGCCAGCTTTGACGGCGCGAAGGAATTCATCATTGATCTTCTCTTTGCCAATTTTCGACTCAAACAAGAGACCACTGACTTCAGTCGCAGGCTCAACTTCGACGACGACTCGAGCAAACTGGTGAACTTTTTCGGTCTCGCGCTCAAAGGTTTTATCCATCTTTGCAGAAGCGGAAATCGCCTCACGATAGTTGACCTGAGGCTTACCGATGTTTGCACCCACTTTGAATTCGCGGAGCATACGGTCGACGATGATTTCGAGATGGAGTTCGCCCATACCGGAGATGAGGGTCTGGCCTGTCTCCGCGTTATTGCTCACGTGGAAAGTCGGATCTTCGGCTTCGAATCGCTCAAGGGCTTTGGTCATCTTCGCGGCATCGACCGTACTTTTGGGTTCGATGGCGATGGAGATTACTGCTTCAGGGACAGTAAGGGATTCGAGGACCATTGGATCTTTGGCGTCACAGAGAGTATCGCCGGTTGCCACGATCTTAAGACCAGAGACGGCAGCGATATCACCGGCAGCGATCTCAGGGATTTCGCTACGCTGATTGGCTTCCATTTTAAGAATTTTGGAAATGCGTTCGCGCTTGCCCGTCCGAGGGTTGAAAACGGTTTCGCCGTTTTTCAAGACTCCCGAGTAAACACGAACATATGTGATTTGGCCGACGAAAGGATCGGTCTGGATTTTAAAGGCAAGCATCGTCAATGGCTCGCTGTCGGTCCTTGGACGCTCGATGACTTTAGTCGGGTCACTAACATCCGTGCCGACGACGTGTGTCACGTCGAGAGGCGAGGGCAAGTAGTCGAGAACCGCATCGAGAAGCGGTTGAATGCCTTTGTTCTTAAAGGCACTTCCGCAGAACACGGGAACGAATTTCATCGCGATGCAGCCTTTACGGGCGGCGCGCTTGATTTCTTCTTCCGTGAGAGGCTCACCTTCGAGGTATTTTTCCATAGCCGCATCGTCGAATTCCGAAACGGATTCAATGAGGTGCTCACGTGCGAGTGTCGCATCATCAAGCATGTCGGCTGGAATTGCCTCTTCGCGAAAGTCCTGGCCTTGAGCGGAACTGTCCCAGATAAGGGCTTTCATGCGGATCAGATCGACAACGCCGGTAAAGGCCTCTTCTTGTCCAATCGGCAATTGAAAGGGCACAGGGTTCGCAGCAAGACGATCGCGCATGGATTGAACTGACTCTTCGAAGTTACCTCCCACGCGGTCGAGCTTATTGATAAAGCCAAGGCGCGGAACTCCGTATTTATCGGCCTGACGCCAGACAGTTTC
>SEDW01000754.1 GCA_004193325.1 Pseudomonadota bacterium
ACTGTTCAAAAGCTAATTGAGTTGTCCATAAGCCAACATTCAAGTCAGGACAGTGTGAGCTGCCGCAAATCCTGCGCCTTTTGCTGCCATACTCCGGTGAGCGTCACCAAGAGTGAAGTGGATCAGATCTATGACTACCTGGAGGCGCAGCGGATCAGCGGCGCTGGAGAAGCTGCTCACCCAAGACCCAAAGGCGCCTGTACATTTCTGAGCAGAGATAGTAGCTGCAGCATCTATGATGTGAGACCGATCGCTTGCCGGAAGCTGATGGCAGTGAGCCATCCTGCGCTTTGTAATTCTGAGGAAGCCAACAGTCCTTCGTATCTTTTGTTTATTGAAGCTGAGCTGATCGCCTCCGCTTTCTACAATTTAGAATCCACCTCGCCTGGCATGATGCAAACGCTTCTCGATTTCTTCGGTCCTTCACGTGCACACATTCTCGGCCGATCCACATTCGGGACGATTTCTCATGAACAGCCCGAAACTCATGATATTTAAAGTCAAAACTGTCCTCCGCTTACCCTTCCTCACCCATCGCCTTTGACTCAAAATCTTCTCTCAGTTAGTCCTTGAATAGGTACGTCAGACCTCTTCGTAGACTCTCAGGGAGACCCGACATGATTCAGAACGAGTCGACTCAAGGCGAACAGCTTTCGCCGCTCTCGATAGGGCACAGCCCGCTCAACCAAAAATCCCATCAGATCAAAATGACCATCAATGGCGAGCTTCGCGAGCTTGGCGTCAAGCCATGGGTGAGCCTCCTCGATGCTCTTCGAGAAGATCTTCATCTGACGGGCACAAAGAAGGGCTGTGACCACGGACAGTGCGGAGCCTGCACTGTTCTCGTCAACGGGCGTCGAATCAATTCCTGCCTGACCTTAGCCGTTATGCAAGATGGATCCGAAGTCCAGACGATCGAGGGTATCGGTAAAGCCGAAGCTCTTCACCCCATGCAGTCAGCCTTTATTGAAGCCGATGCCTTTCAGTGCGGCTACTGTACGCCGGGTCAGATCTGTTCGGCTATCGGCATGCTTAGAGAAGGCAAAGCCAAAACCGAGGATGACATCAAAGAACTCATGAGTGGTAACCTCTGCCGCTGTGGAGCCTATCCCAATATCCGCGAGGCCATCAAAGCTGTGATGGCTAAGGGCGAAGGAGTCGGCTCATGATCGATTTCTCTTACAGTCGTCTCAACAAAGTAGATGACGCCCACAAAGCGCTTACAGCTCAGCCAACGGCCAAAGTCGTAGGCGGCGGTACCAATCTTATCGATTTGATTCGATCCGATGTCATGCATCCCCGCGAGCTGATCGACATCAATTCCATCGAGAGCCTAAAAGAGATTAGCAGCCTTGCCAACGGGGGCCTTCGCATTGGAGCCCTCGTGACGAATAGCGACGTTGCCTATAGCGCAGTTGTCGAGTCAAACTACCCGCTCCTCGCTGAGGCTATTCTCGCAGGCGCTTCCCCGCAGCTTAGAAACATGGCGACCACAGGGGGAAACCTTCTGCAGAGGACGCGCTGCAGCTATTTCTACGATCGGGCCACTCCCTGCAATAAGCGTGAGGCCACAAGTGGGTGCTCGGCACGCAAGGGTTTAAACCGCATGCATGCAATTTTAGGCACGAGTGACAGCTGCATTGCCGTTCATCCCTCCGATATGTGCGTGGCTCTCGCCGCATTAGAGGCTACAGTAGAAGTCAGCGGACCGGATGGCAAACGCTCTATCCCATTCGAAGACTTTCATCGCCTCCCAGGCGATCGACCTGATCTCGACAGCAACTTGAAACGAGATGAAATCATTACGTCAGTAGACCTTCCTCGTGAAGGCTATCCCTTACACTATCGCTATCTAAAGATCCGGGATCGGTCCTCTTACGCCTTTGCCCTTGTGTCCGTGGCTGTAGCCATCGAACTGGACGGTAGCCGGCTGAATTCCATTCGCCTGGCGCTGGGCGGCGTGGCTCATAAGCCCTGGCGCGCTAAGACTGCCGAAGCAAAGCTCGCCATGAAGAATATTGAGGACATCGATTTCTCAGTCTTCGCCGACGAAATACTCGCTGGCGCGCAAGGATTCGGCTGCAACGATTTCAAAATTCCACTCGCCAAAAACGCGATCATTCGAGCAATCAG
>SEDW01000755.1 GCA_004193325.1 Pseudomonadota bacterium
GCCGAATCCAATGCAGCCCAGAGTATTTTCGCGCCGGCTGGATTGAACATGAATTGTCGAAACCCAAGCGAGATTGCACTGAGCTGCCTTGCGGAAATTCTGACCTTCAAACAATCTTCATTCTAGAATCACGCAGCTTTTGAAAGTCTTCGGGACTATCAAGGTCCCAGTTAGCCGATACTGACTGGGAAACCACTTCAAATGGAAATTCCTTAAAGAGATAATGGCAACCGTGATCCGCATCGGCCTGCCCGAGTATGCGAGCAAAATATTTTCTCCCGATAAAAACGGGATGCCCTGGCTGACCATCGACGGTGGAACGAATGAGGAGGTCGGGTGAGAGCGTTCTGCCTTCGAGCAGTTTTTCAATTCTCTCCGAGAGATGAAACGGCTGATCACCAAGACAAAGGACTATTCCAAAGGAATGAGGACTTACGGCATGGACGGCCGCTCGTATCGAACTGTGCATGCCCACCCCGAAATCTGGATTATAAATCTGGCGAATGACAGGGCTTTTTACTTTGGCTGCAATGTCTTCGCGCCTGGCTCCCAGTATCAGCAACTGCTCGAGACAATCCACCTTCTCGATATCCCGCAAAAGATATTCGATGAGCGACACAGCATGTTCTCCAATGGGCTGTAGAAGTTTGTGATCCCCTCTCATACGCGAGGAGGATCCAGCAGCAAGTATAACGAGGCTAAAGTCTTTCATTCGCTCTTCCGTTTCATCTTCGGTCTTAAAAATGCTTTGCGCAGGTTCAGTTCAATCTAGTCGGAATTGAGCGAAGAAACATCCCTATTCCTCCCCTTATATGTCGCTTCTGAGAGGCAAACGTTTATTTTTTGCGGGAAAGATGCCAGGTAAAAATTTATCAATACAGTTAACCCAAGGCTTTCATAGCTTCTTCAGGCAGAACCTTCCGCTGGGGACTTGAATAATTATCTCAGCAACTATAAAGAAAATAGAGTCGCAAAATCACTTCGTATCGCAAGGGACAAAGCCATGACTTGGACATTTGGTTCGATGAAGTCGAAATTCAATCGTCGATCAGCCTTGCAAGGGATCACGACACTATTCGGCAGTAGTCTCTTGCCCTTTTCTTTGGCGAAAGCTCAGGACGCTTCTAAAGAGGTCCCTACCCGTCGGCTTGCGATCATCGGCGGCGGCATGGGCGGTATCTCCACAGCTTATTTCTGTGGTGGGGATTGGGCGATTGATCTCTTTGAATCCGAAGCGAGAACCGGTGGCCATGCTGATACCCGATCGATCCAGGTCGAGGGCAAAGAATTCTCCATGGATCTCGGAGCTGAATTTTTTCATCCCGACACGCATCCTCTTTATTGGCGACTCCTCGAACTTATCGGAGCCCACACAGCGGGCAACAAAGCGACCGATCTCGTTCTCGAAGCGCCAGCAAGCCTTTGCATCTACGATCGGCAGAACGGCAAAGCCTTCTTTAGTTCGGCCAATCCGATCGAACACCTGATTCGGGCTGCAAACTTTTACCTCTTCTCTTCTGCGGCCAGAAAAATGGTCGATAGCGATGAATCCTATGAAGTCAGTATGGGCGACTGGATTGATAAACTGAAAGTGACCCGGGATTTTAAAGAGAATGTGCTCTCACCCTGGCTCGCTTCGCTCTCCTGCGTGGACGTCGGCAACGTTCGTCGTCAATCCGCGCGCTCTCACCTGAGCGCCTTCGCAAAGACATTCCCAACCAATCTCCTGAAGTCACCAAAGACCTACAACTCCCGCATCGGTCTCGGCGGCTATATCGAACTCTTAAAGAATCGCTGTGAGAACTTAAACATTCACCTTTCGAGCCCGGTTAAAGGCCTTGAGGAGGTGGATGGCCAGTGGTTTGTGGAGACAGCCAGCGGTCGTCAGGGTCCCTTCGATGCAGTGGTCGTCAACGCGCCTCCTCACATCAGTAAAAATTTCTTCGCTAACGTGCCTTGGGCTGACGAACTCAAGCCCCTACTCGAGGCTCACGAGTATTACCCAACTCGAATTATCCTCCACACCGATTCGCTTTACATGCCGGCCGAAAAGAAGAACTGGTCTGTGCAAAATGCAGCGGTAGGCGAAGGTCAGGGCGAAGCCTCAGTCTGGCTTGGTGAGATCTTCAG
>SEDW01000756.1 GCA_004193325.1 Pseudomonadota bacterium
AATCTCATGAAACTAGTTAGCGTTTGTGCCTTTGCAGTTCTTTTGAGTTCTGGTGCCTTTGCTCAGGCAAAACCTAGTGATCTCGCAGCGACTCCAATGAATCGCCCGGTTTCAACTGAGACAGCGAAACCAGATACTTCGATCAAAGCCAGCCCGAAAGCTAAAGTCGGCAAGTCGCACAAGACTGCCGGCAAAACTAAGAAATTCTCTGAAAAAGCAGCCTCTAACGGCAAAAAGAGAATCCACACAGCTAGCGCCAAAACACACAGAGTCGACAACAAGTCTGTCGCTCGCTAAGTTCTCCGCATAGATAGAAAAACCCGATGGCCACAGCGGCCATCGGGTTTTTTTATGGGTCAGAGATGGAAAGTCTTAGAGTTCGACAACCGTTCCGATTTCAACCACCTGATTCGATGGAATCTGGAAGTAGTCGGTCGCGCGCTGCGCGTTTCGGGACATAAAAGCAAAGAGGTGCTCCCGCCAGATAGCCATTCCCGGACGATGCGTCGCAATCAGGGTTTCACGGCCGAGGAAGAAGATCGTTCGCTTGGATTCAATGAGCAGGCCGTGCTGTGAGCAAAGCTGAAGAGCCTCGGGCACGTTAGGGTTATCCATGAATCCGTAATGAACGATTACGGTATAAAAGTTATCGCCGATGAATTTAACCTGAACACGCTCCGAATCCGGGACGTGAGGCACGGGTTTGGTTGAGATCGTAAAGAGGACGATATTGTCGTGAAGCACTTGGTTGTGCGTTACGTTCTGCAAGAGAGCCGGCGGCGTGATACCAAAGTTTGCTGTCATGAAGACCGCAGTCCCGGGCGATTTGCCTTTTACCTCGGGAACGATGTGTTTGATGAAACGGTCGAGGGGAATCGAAAGTTCGCGCAGGCGCTCGGAGAGGATCAGGCGACCCTTCTTCCAAGTCGTCATAATCGCGAAGATCACGGCTCCGATAATCAAAGGCACAAATCCACCATCGAGAATCTTAAAGGCGTTAGCGCCTAGATAGGCAGCATCGATAACGATGAAAATGCCGATGACCGGAGCGGCGATGTACTTACTCCAATTCCAGCGGCGCCGCATGACGAGATAGGTAAGGATGGTGGTGATCAGCATCGTGCCTGTCACAGCGATACCGTAGGCCGCAGCAAGTCGGCTCGAAGTGCCAAATTCAAAGACGAGATAGAGCGTACCGATGCAGAGGAGCCAGTTGACCAGAGGAACATAGATCTGGCCCATCTCCCGAGATGAAGTGTGGCGAATCTCAATCCTTGGTAGGAAACCAAGCTGAACGGCCTGATGACTCATGGAGAAAGCGCCAGTGATCAAAGCCTGAGAGGCGATTACGGCGGCACAGGTCGCGAGGAACACGAGCGGAAAAAGAGCCCAGCTGGGAGCCAGCATATAGAAAGGGTTTTCCACGGCCCCGGGATTATTCAAAAGAAGGGCACCCTGACCGAAGTACTGAAGGAGCAGAGCCGGTAGAGCGACTGTAAACCAGCCGAGCTGGATCGGAAACTTTCCGAAGTGGCCCATGTCCGCGTAAAGAGCTTCGCCTCCGGTTACGACAAGGACGACGGTACCGAGCACAATAAATCCGTGCCAGCCATTTTCGAGGAGAAAGTGAAGGCCGTATTGAGGATTGAAAGCATAGAGGACCGAAGGTTCATTGATGATACCTCGAACACCCAAAAGGCCGAGGACGATAAACCAAAGGAGAATGATTGGGCCAAAGGCTTTGCCGATGCTCGCGGTGCCTTTCTTTTGCACCATGAAAAGTGCAATGAGAATGACGAAGGAAATGATCCCAACGTAGGAGTCAAAGACCGGGGTGGCGACTTTTAAACCTTCCACGGCACTCAAGACTGAGATCGCCGGCGTAATGATACCGTCGCCATAGAGCAGGGCCGCACCGAAGACGCCGAGGGCAAGAAAAGGATTCAATCGAGTTTTCGAGGAAGTCTGTTTTTTCTCGATCGCAAGGGACATGAGCGCGAGAATTCCGCCTTCCCCTTTGTTATCGGCGCGCATGACGACGAGCAGATACTTCACGGAGATGACGAGGATGAGTGACCAGACGATGAGCGAGAGGACGCCGTAAATATTCGTTGAGTTCAGTTC
>SEDW01000757.1 GCA_004193325.1 Pseudomonadota bacterium
GAGCAACTCGGCTGCGTGCTGGCATCGATCAGCCGCAACACAGCGGTCGAACCCCATTTCCGCACCTACGAATTCATCTTCAAGAGCCGCGACAGCGTATTGAGCAAGCTCTCGATGCTTTACCGCGCCGATTACGGTCTTCTCTCTCTTCCCAAAGACGACACCTTCCTCACTGACTTCGATCAGGACGGATACGCAGGCATCGTCTACATGCGGACTGTGCCCGTCGGTAACTACTATATTGATAAAGCCAAGTTCGTCGGTCAGGCCGTTCAGCTAGAAGCCGCCAAGAACCAAGGTGAGCCCTTCGACATCCAGCCCGGTGGCTGCACCTACATCGGCGAAATGCGCGTAACGCCTCTCGTCGGCAAAGGCCTCATGGGTCACACCACATTGAAGAGCGCCAAGGTCGATGTCGTGAATTCCTGGAGCCGCGACTTCGCACTCTTTAAGAAAATTTATCCAAACCTCGATCCTGCCCGCGTGAAGATCGAGATCCTCGCCCCTTCCTCAGGAAGAATCGGCGTCAGTTCTCCCCTACCCCCAGCCGGCTGAAGAGATTCTAAGCAAAGAGAAAAAGGCGTTTGACCCCGAGTGGATCAAACGCCTTTTTCTCTATCAAAAATCGCTTAGCTCAACCGCTCGAGAAAGTTCTGGAGCCGGGTATGTTTGGGATGATCAAAGAACTCAGCGGGCTTCGCACGTTCGACGATTTTACCGCCCTCGAGAAATATACATTCCGTCCCGACATTTCGAGCAAAACGCATCTCGTGAGTGACGATGACCATCGTCATGCCTTCGCGGGCGAGCTGCTGGAGAATATCCGTGACCTCGTGAACAAGTTCTGGATCGAGAGCTGATGTCGGCTCATCACAAAGAAGAACCTTGGGCTTATTCGCCAGAGCTCGCGCGATGCTCACCCTTTGCTGCTGCCCGCCCGAGAGCTGACTCGGATACTTATGCGCCTGCGATTCAAGCCCTACCCTTTTCAGTAGAGCAAGCGCTTCCACTTCCGCCGCTTTCTTGGAAAGCTTCGCGACCAGGCGCGGCCCGACTGCCACGTTTTCGAGAGCAGTCATATGCGGAAAGAGTTCAAACTTTTGAAAAACCATCGCCGTCTGCTGACGAACCTTATGCAAGGGCGTCTTTGACCCGTAGTTCAAACCACAGACATCGATCTCACCCTCATCAATCGTCTCGAGGGCATTCATCGTTCTGAGGCAGGTGGATTTCCCGCTTCCCGAAGGCCCGATGAGACAGAGGACATCGCCCTCGTAGACTTCGAGATCGAGGGAATCGAGCACCTTATTGCTTCGGCCGGAGCTTGTGAAAGTCTTGCTCACGCCGCGCATCGATATTAATTTCTTCTTCTCTTTCGTCATCATCATCTAGCCCACCCGCAAGCGGCGCTCGAGATAACGCCCGTAGCTACTCAGCACGGTGTTCACGAGACAGTAGAGAATGGCGACAACAAACCAGGTTTCAAAGCTCTTGAAGGAAACCGCCACGATATTGAGAGCCGACTTCGTTACATCGGCCACAGAAATTACGGACACGAGGGAAGAATCTTTGACCAGACTCACAAACTGTCCGACCAGCGCTGGCAGCATCCGGCGAAGCACCTGAGGCGCTGCGATATGCCTTGCGATCTGAAAGGGCGAGAGCCCCATAGCCTTGGCGGCATCGATCTGCCCCTTCTCAAACTCCAAGACCGCACCCCGAAAAATCTCTGCGACATAGGACGCACAGAAAAGACTTAAGGTCACAATACCGGCCGTCTCCGGCTCCATTTCGATCGCCGTGCCGACGATAAAGTACATGACATAGAGCTGCACTAGCACCGGCGTGTTGCGAAACACATCAACAAAGATGACAGAAAACCAGCGGGAAACCGGCTCTTTCCCCATCATGCAGGCGCCAAGCAGGAGCCCGATCAAAGTCCCCCAGACGATACTGAGAAAGCTCACTTTGAGCGTGATCCAAAGACCCTGCAGCAAAAGACCCGGGACGTTATTCACCGGATCCCAAACGTAGTCTTTGAGAAAGAGAAAATCCCAGTCATAGTCGAGATTCATAAAACTGGAGTAGACCAGCCAGGAAACAATGCCAAGCACAAGAATGCTGTTTGCCCTATACGCTTTATCGTAGTCTCCCGACTTCTTCCAGCCAGCGAGAAAAGCGTTGAAGCCATCGACCAAAGCCTGATTTTTCTTTTGTACAGCCGCACCCAAAAATTCTTTAGAGACGAGATCCGAAAGCACTCCGACCTTACCCTTGCGAGTCGCGGCAAAGATCTCCACGAAAGGCTTGTCATAGACAAAGGCATCCGCTTTCCCAAGCGCGACGGCTTGAGCCGCATCCGCTTCGCTATCCATTCGGCGAAGTTCGGCATTCTTAAAATTATCCTTGGCAAAATAATCGCCGGTTGTTCCGAGCTTCAGAGCGATGATTTTACCCTTCACATCAAGATCTTTCATCGACTTGATCGTCGTCATATTTTTCTCAGCCAGGAGAATCTTCAATCCCGCTTCGAAATAAGGATCTGAGAAGAGCACTGCTTTCGCCCGCTCAGGTTTGATCGTCATACCCGATACGATGATGTCATATTTATTTGCGATAAGGCCTGGGATAATGCCTTCCCACTTGGTCGAAACAAATTCCGCCTTGACGTTCAAAGACTTCGCAAAGGCCTGCATCATTTCAATATCAAAACCAACCCACTCACCCTGAGGTGTACGCATTTCAAAGGGCAAAAATCCTGGCTCAATGCCGATGCGCAAAACGCCTTTAGACTTGATCGTTTCAAGCACATTTTGATCGGCTGCTTTCACCGTCGC
>SEDW01000758.1 GCA_004193325.1 Pseudomonadota bacterium
AGCTGCGCGAGTTTTCTTGAGAGAGCCAGGCCGAGACCTGTGCCCCCATATTTGCGACTCGTGGAGGTATCGGCCTGAACGAAAGGCTGAAAGAGATAGGACGCATTTTGAGAACTGATGCCGCAACCGGTGTCGCTGACATAAATCGCCAGGTTTTTGATATCGGCATTTTCCATTTTGACTTCAACAGTAACTTCGCCCTCAATTGTGAATTTGATGGCGTTGCCTACGATGTTGACCAGGATCTGACGAAGTCTGGTCGCATCGGAAAGAATAAGATCAGGAATGTCTTCATCGATTTTGCAGCGAATCCCGATGCTTTTTTCCATCGCCTTGACACTCAGCGATTCGATGACCTCCTCGACCAGTTCATGAATGGAGATTTCCGTCTTCGCGACTTCGAGTTTGCCGGCCTCGACCTTTGATAGATCAAGAATATCATCGATAATGCGGGACAGTGAGTAACCATTTCGGAGAGAAATATGCGCAAATTCGCGCATTTTTTCTTCTGGCCAGGATTCTTCGGCGAGGAGTCTGGAGAATCCAATGATCGCGCTCAAAGGTGTACGAATCTCATGGGAAACGGTGGCGAGGAATGCCGATTTCAGCTGGCTGACTTCCTCGGCCTCCTGTTTGGCTGCGATGAGTTTGGACTGCAGCTGTTTTTGTTCTTCGATGTCGGTATACGTACCAAACCATTCGGTGATCTCTCCGTTCCCGTCGAGTATGGGCAGGGCAAGACACAGATGCCAGCGATAGGAGGCGTCACCGCGGCGAATGCGGATCTCCTGTGAGAAGGCACTCTTACTTTGATTGGCTTCGGCCCAGGTTGCGCGCATTTTATCGGCATCTTCGACATCAAAGAGTTTGGACCAGCCTTCGGCGGCAATCTCCGCCTCGGACATGCCGGTATAATCGAGCCATCTTTGATTTGCGTAAGCAAAATTATAATCGGGACTCGCCGACCAAACCATTTGTGGAATGGCTTCGAGAAGGAGTCTAAAGCGGGCTTCACTATGCTTGATCGAGTCTTCGGCTTTCTTTCGAAGGGTGATGTCGCCGATGACCTTGGCAAAGCCGTAAACAGTACCACCTTTTTGCAGAGGATATACGACTTCCTGGGCAAGGAAGCGACTGCCGTTCTTGCGGGAATGCCAACGCTCGCCCTGCCAGATGCCTTTAGCGTTGGCCTCCTTCAACTCAGCGCGGATATTTTCGGTTTGCGGGCCCTGACTCGAGAAGATGGAATCGAGATGGGCACCGATCGCTTCGGTATCGGTGAAGCCGGTGATGCGTTCAGCACCGATGTTCCAACTGACGATATTGCCTTCCCCGTCGAGCAGAAAAATGCCGTAGTCTTTTATGCTCTCAATGAGGACACGGAATTGCTCCTGACTTCTATGGAGAGACTCCTCGGCCTGGACCAGATCAGTGATGTCGACCATGGTCCCCGTAACGGCTTCGACGCTTCCGTCTTCGCCTATGAGAGCCATACCCCGATCTTTGATCCAAAGCAGAGAGCCATCGGCTCGGTAGACGCGATACTGCTCACTGAACGAAGATTTTTGCTCAATCATCCGCTGTATGCTGCTGCCGACCCTTTCCTGATCGTCGGCATGGATACGCATGACGAAGTCATTGATAGGGAAGAGAGCTTCCTTATCCTGAAGGCCAAAAATTTTATTGAGGGAAGCGTTTCGAAACGCTGTGCCGAGCTTGAGATCGAGTCGATAGATTCCAGCATGAGCCGCAGCCAGCGCGCTGTGAAAGCGTTCTTCCGCCTCTTTGAAGCCTCTCTGATGGCGCTCAACCTTGAGAACCGCCTTCTTCTGCTCGAGCTTCGACTTTTGCAAGAGACCGCCCATGGCGCTTACAGAGATACCGCTTAGAAGGAGAAGAGCAATCTCGAGCGTCGAGACGGCCAGCACGCTCCCTGATTGTAGGGATTCGAGAAGGGATAGGAAGGCGCAAGCGATGCTTACTGCGAGCCCTGCGTAGAGTCCTGCTGCGAATGCAGTTAGGATGATGAGCAGAAACGATGCGAGGAGAGCTATCTGTGAGCCGAGACTAATCGAAATGAGATAGTAAGCGGCAATGCTCACAAGCGAATAGAACATGGGA
>SEDW01000759.1 GCA_004193325.1 Pseudomonadota bacterium
ACTTCTACTCTTCATGCTACCCGCGCTGGCGGTGGCAGAGGTGCGTGCGGTGAATCTAAGTGAGAAAAGCTCTTGGTCGGCTTATCCATTGACCTCTCATATGGATTACGCGATCGACGTGGACGGCACGTGGACGGCTGAGAGCATCTCGAGACAGCCGCCTTCATTCAACGAGATGAAGGGAACTGCGGTTGATTTCCCATCGTCTCGCCCGTACTGGCTTCGTCTCACTTTAATCAACCCTACGCTTCGCTCAATTCCCATGTTTGTCAATCATCTCTCCCCTTATACTGACTCGCTGGAATTGTATGAGGCATCGGAAGCGGGGGTACGCTTTCTAGGGGCGCGAGGGGATAGGCGCATTGATCATCAGGATATCTACCGGCTCCCATTATTTGAACTCAACGTGGAACCGGGAACCCACAACTATCTCTTTCGCCTTGAGACTTCGGCCGCGATCAATATGAATTTCCAGCTTCATAGCAAAGATGCGTTTTACACCAAGAAATTCGTTCCAGAATACCTCTTCCTCGGCCTCCTGTTCGGCTTCGTCATGGTGATGATTTGCTACAACCTTTTTCTTGCGGTTCGTCTTCGGAACAAGACCTTTGGGTATTACGTTCTATATATCAGCATGTTCACGACGATTCAGTTCCTGATCACCGGAATCGGATCCCATTTTTTACCAGCGGAAGCATGGAAACCATTCGTTCTGAACAAGGGGCTGATCATCAGCGCGGAACTCTGCGCTATGTTTGGCTGTCTGTTCGCAACATCATTCTTAGAGTTAGATAAAACATCGCCGGCAATACATCGCCTTATTCGAATGTTCTATCCTGTCTCGATCCTGAACATTGCGATTTGCCTCGTGGCTCATGACTTGGCAGCAAGCCTCGTCGGTCTCACCAATGGTTTTGCTTCGATAATTCTCTTAATTGCAGGATTTCGATGCGCCTGGACGGGATATCGACCCGCCTATTTCTATTGTACAGCCTGGGTCTTCATGCTCATCGGTAATATGCTGACGATGGGCCAGCTCTATGGATTTTTAGCATCAAACTCTTTAACATCCTGGTCACAATTTGTTGGTGGTGCGATGGAAGTCGTACTGCTCTCTCTGGCCTTGGGTGATAAGATCAGCCTGGCCCAAGAAAATGCTCAATCTCGTAACCTACAGCTCCATGAGGCGCTGACGCAGCACATCGAAAGCGTTGAGGCAACAGTCGAAGAAAAAACCTCAGATATACGCTCGATCATGGAGCATATTCCGATCGGTATCTTTATGATCCACTCTGACGAGACAGTCCATCGAGATTACTCCCGAAGTCTCGAGGCGATATACGAGCGCGAGAAGATTCAAGGTGAGAAAGCCCTCGAGTTTCTATTCGAAGGTTCTGATCTTACCAACGACGAAAAGAGCCAGGCGAGAAGTTGCTTTGTCGCGACGCTTGGGGAAGACGCGATCAACTTTGAAGCAAATTCGCACCTTCTGCCGCGCCGTATGTCGAGGAAAGATGTACACGGCAACGTCCGGGTCTTCGATTTTACCTGGAATGTGATTGAAAAGCGCGACTTGTCAGGCGACAAAATTTTGGTCACTGTTCGTGACGTCACTGCAATGGTGCAACTTGAGGAACGCGACAGCGCACGTCAGCATAATCTCGAGATGATCGGCGAAATTCTTGCAGTGCCAGGTCCTGGTTTCTCACGATTTGTAAAATTTGCCAAAAGCATGAGTGTAGAAAACGAGTCATTGGCCGCAGTCGCTACGGAGACGCGATCGCTTGAGACTATCCGCAAAATTTATATGAACATTCATACAATTAAAGGATCAGCGCGGGGGCATTATTTACGGCACATGACGTCGAGACTGCATAGAGTAGAGCAAGAGTTCTGTCTCCTCCTCACTCAAGACGACTGGAGCGGATCCGAACTCAATCGTCAGGTTGCTGAAGTATCAGACGCGATACGAAGTTATGAAGAAGTCGCTCAAGTCCAACTCGGACGTAGGTTGACTCACGACAGGATTGAGATTGATTTGGCCGGTGCCGAAGATTTTTACCTTAAACTTCTTACGGCCGCTGCTACGACCCCGTCCCTACACGAGCTCTGCGAACGTCT
>SEDW01000760.1 GCA_004193325.1 Pseudomonadota bacterium
TGATCACCCATCGACAGGTGCATGGAGACAAGTTTATCTTTCGGCAGATCGTCCTGGCCTTTGCGCTCAACCCTTTTTTCCCAGATCTTGCCTTGAATCTTCGCGATCGCCTCTTTCGGAGTCATCTGCGCGAGGACTTTGCCATGATTGATGATCGCAAAATTCTGACACAAATCACTCACGTCACTCACGATGTGAGTCGAAAGGATTACCGTCACGTCTTCTTTGATGTCAGCCAGAAGATTATGAAAGCGCACTCGTTCCTCAGGATCGAGACCGGCTGTTGGTTCATCAACGATAATCAGTTTCGGTTGCCCAATGAGAGCCTGAGCAATACCAAAGCGCTGTTTCATACCGCCGGAATAAGTGGCGACAGCTTTTTTGCGCATGTTGTAAAGGTTCGTCACGGTCAAAAGATGATCGACCAGTTCTTTTCTTGCTTTGCGATCGGACACGCCCTTGAGTTCGGCAAGATAGCCCAAAAGATCTTCAGCGGAAGTCTTGGGATAGACATCAAACTCCTGCGGCAAATAACCGAGTTGGCGACGCAGTTCGGTTTTTTCCTTCATCACGTCAATCCCGTGAAAACTGATATGCCCTGTGTCGGGCTCCTGAAGGGTCGCAATGGTTCGCATAAGAGAAGATTTTCCAGCACCGTTTGGCCCGAGGAGTCCAAACATTCCCGTTGGAATCGTCAGTTGAATATTTTGCAGGGCATGCACGCCATTGGGGTAGGTCTTCGATACATCGCCGATAATTAAGCTCATCTTCAATAATCCTCTCGTATGCAGTCCCGCCAATCAGTTCTGGGTTAAAAGTTATGGCACGTGAATTCCCGAGAGAATAGAAAGAAAAACTCAACTCAAGGCCGCTGCATCAAAGAAAAGCTCTCGATGAACAGACGCCAAAAAGCACGACTTCCAGGTCTTCGTGATATTTTGCAAAAAAGATGCTAAGATGCCCAATTCGTTGTTCATGCAAAAGGGGGATTATTTTGAAAATTTGGATCGATGCAGATGCCTGTCCTGTCGCGGTTAAAGAAATTGTTTATCGAGCTTCAGAAAAAAGATCGCTCACTGTTCACCTCGTGGCGAACAGCTCACAACGTCTTCCCCGCAGCGGACTCATCACGCAGACGATCGTTGAGAAGACCCCGGATGCAGCGGATCACTTCATCATCCAGGAAGCGACTCTGAGCGATATGGTTGTCACAGCGGACATTCCACTGGCTGCTGAACTCGTGGCAAAGAAGGTTCACGTCATCAATCCCCGTGGCGAAGCCTACACAGAAGCGAACGTTCGCGAACGCCTCAATATGCGAAACGCAATGGACGAGCTCCGTGGTGCTGGCGTTGTTTCTGGTGGTCCGAGCAACTATAACGATAAAGACAAACAAGCCTTTGCCAACGCACTCGATCGCTGGTTGCAGAAGGCGTTTTTGCAAAAAGCCCGTGACGCGGAAATTCAAAAAGAAGCAGAGTAAGGTTCGGGCAAGCATTGAGCTATGCCAAACGGACATTAAAGACAGAGGGATGATCCATGAGTTCAGCAAAACCAAAAGTACCCTATTGGTCCTTTGCCTCACTTGTGGCCGTCGTCTTTCCCTTGGGTATGCTCCCGAAAGCGCCAGGCACCTGGGGCAGTTTGGCGGGCATTCCCGTTGCGATGGCCTTCGCTTACGGAACTCGATCGCTGGGCGTTTATTCGCTCCCCGCGATTCTCATCCTCCTCGTCCTGCTCGGCGTTTTCGCCTGGTGGACCATCGATCAAACCGAGAAGCAGTGGCAGACCCACGACGATGGCCGCATCGTGATCGACGAAGTTTTAGGCCAGGCGATTGCTTCGGTGTTTTTTCCTTTCGACGCCTTTCATATCATTGCCGCTTTCGTGCTTTTTCGCATATTCGACATCTTTAAGCCCGGACCAATCGGTTGGGCTGATGAGAAACTTCCTGGAGCCTTCGGTACCCTCCTCGATGATGTGATCGCAGGAATCTTTGCTGGCCTCGTGCTCGCAGGAGTTTCTGCTCTCGCGCGACTTGTCCTATAATGGGGAGATTTTAAAAACTCCCCGGACGAGGTGCGCGCTATGCGAAGGCTGTCGACTTCCTTTATGCTCCT
>SEDW01000761.1 GCA_004193325.1 Pseudomonadota bacterium
CAATCCCAGGCTAAGAAGGACTTGCAGAGACTGCGCATTTGGATCACGATAAATCCTCAGATAGGAGACTCTATGCACAGCCAAGGTCCATTCAAAGCTCTTCACATGAATGTTGAAGAATCCCACATCCAGGGTAATGGCAAGTTAGGACGTTATATCCTTCTCCCAGGCTCAGACGGCCGCGCCAGGGAAATGGCAAAACGTCTGCTCGATGTCAAAGTCCTCGAGCATTCCCGTCAGCATAATTTCTACATGGGCCATACCGTGGTTCACGGGAAAAAGATCGATATTGGAATCATGAGCTCAGGCATGGGTTGCCCGAGTATGGATATCATCGCGACCGAACTCTTAAAGCTTGGTGCCAAGCGTATTATCCGGGTCGGCACGGCCGGATCTCTCCAGCCCAAGCGTTTGCGGGTAGGACGTATGGTGATTCCGAGCGCTTCGGTTCGGGACGACGGAACGAGCCGTCACTACCTCGATCCGTCTATTCCAGTGCTCACATCGCTCGAATTTCTCGATGCCGCGCGCCTTGTCGCGAGGGAGCAAAAACTTGAGCAGAAGATTGCGATTGGTATCGTGCACACCAAAGATTCACTCTATGCGAGAGAATTCGGCGAAGGCCCTTTGCAGGCTCAGCACAAAGTCTATATGGAACATCTCATGGCGGCCGGCGTGCTAGCTTCTGAAATGGAATGCGCGCAGCTCTTCACGCTCATTCAGATCTGGAATAAGACCTCGCTCGATCAGAACCCTAGCGGCCCTGGAGTGCGGGGCGGGGCGATTCTCGCCATCGTTGGCGACGATGAGCCTTTTGCCAACAACGAACAAATCGTCAACGAAACCATTACGGGCACGATTGATTTCGGTTTTGCCTGCATCGCTTCATGGGCTAAGGGAGAAGACTCACAATGGATCTAGCTTGGGACCAAATCGTATCGCTTGTCGGCGCTTTTCTCATCCTCATCGCCTACGCGCTTGAGAGTTTGAAGCCGGGTTATCTGAAGCCTGCAACCTTTCAGATTTTAAATGCACTCGGTTCTCTTTGTCTTTTTATAACGGCCGTGATTCACAGCCAGTACGGCTTCATTGTTCTCGAGGGCTCGTGGTTTATCATCAGTTTGGTGGCTCTGGCTCGCCTGGCGATGGGTAAGGGACCGAAAGTATTGAAGTGACTGTCCATCTCTTGGGACAATCATTCCAGATTTTGCTATCTATTAAACAGCTGATGCTGCCGATAAGATGTTTGTAACGTGAAGCAAACGTCTTTTCCGGAGTATCAAACATGAGCAACTACCAAATCGATCCCGCCCATTCCAACATCGGCTTTAACATCAAACATATGGTTGTCACTAAGGTTCACGGCGCTTTTGAAAAACTTCAAGGCAGCTTTACCTACGATGCAGCCAATCCCGGCAATTCCAAAGTAGAAGCAACGATCGATGCCACGAGCCTGAACACGCGTGATGCGGCTCGCGACACCCATCTTAAATCCCCCGATTTTTTTGATGTGGAAAAGTTTCCGACCATTCATTTCGTCTCGACATCTTTCAGCGGCACGCCCGGAGATCTAAAGATCCTGGGTAACCTCACCATTCATGGCGTAACGAAAGCAGTGACGCTCGACGTCGAAGGCCCAAGCGAAGAAATCAAAGATCCTTGGGGCAACCTCAAAATCGGTGTTTCGGCCACGACCAAGATCAAACGAAAAGACTTCGGTCTGACGTGGAATGCCGCGCTGGAAGCAGGTGGTGTGTTGGTTGGGGAAGACGTGAACATCATTCTTGATGTACAACTCGTAAAGCAAGCTTAAGACTTTCGTGTTCGATGGGGAAAGCGGCGAGCTTTCCCTTTTCTTTTTTCTATAGCGAAGAGGTCATTTATGATTCACGCCAGCAACAAGAATAATCTCCATGTTGATATGACTTCAGCTGCTCATTCCATTCCCAGTGGCTTGGCATTGGCCCTCGGTGGAAACAATGAGGCTCCAGATCCTCATGCGCTCCTCGAAGCTTCGTTAGCGGCCTGCACGATTCTCACGCTGCAGCTCTATGCCAATCGTAAACAATGGGATCTCGGCGGGATTGAGGTCGATATCAAGATTTCAAAAGAAAACAA
>SEDW01000762.1 GCA_004193325.1 Pseudomonadota bacterium
ACGATTGCTTTCAGCGTCTGCGAGAGCATCATGCGAAGCGAGGTATGCTGATGCGGAGGAAAGTAAGACATCAGACGAGTGATACTTTCCGTAGCGTCGAGTGTATGGAGTGTGGAGAGGACCAAGTGGCCCGTCTCAGCGGCCATCAATGCCGTCTCGGTCGTTTCTTTGTCGCGAAGCTCACCCACCAGGATAACGTCAGGGTTCTGACGCAAGGCACTGCGTAGAGCCGCAGGAAAGCTTTCGGTATCGATGCCGATTTCGCGTTGGTTGATCGTCGCTTTTTTCTCTTTGAAAATGAATTCAATCGGATCTTCGATGGTGAGAATATGCGCCGCTTTCGTCGAGTTAATCTTTTCGATGACCGAGGCGAGAGTCGTGGATTTACCGCTACCTGTCGCGCCGGTGACAAGGATCAGACCGCGTTTTTCCTCGGCAAAGCTATGCAGTTTTTTGGGAAGCTGAAGCTCTTCCATAGTACGAATGTGATTGTTGATGACTCGCATGACCATAGCATAACCTTGTTTCTGACGAAAAAGGTTCACACGAAAGCGGCCACCGAGAGCACTGGTGTAGGCAAAGTCGAGATCCTGGAGATTTTGGAGTTTGCTCTTCAGATGACTGGGAATAATCGCAGAGATCCATTCAGCCATCAACGCATCGGTGACGTTTTCGCCATCGGCTAAGTTGATGATGTCGCCTTGAAAGCGAAAGCGCGGAAGGGCCCCAGGCTTAAGGATGATATCGCTGGCTCCGCCGCGAACTGCAACCTTCAAGATCTTTTCCAAATTCATTTGTCTCGACTCCCGCTTCGCCGCATACAGTGCTGCTTATGGAGTGTCGGAGCAAAATAAAAAACGTTGATAGACTAGGGGATAGGTGCCGGAGATGATTGGCAAGAAACGTATAAACGGGGAAGGGTGGGTGCCGATAAACCTTCTGTCCTAATAAAACCTGACAGTTGCCTGAACTCATTATTCTCTAATATTCGAGTCTTACAACCATTTGGCCAAAGGAATTGCTTCCTATGACAAGGTGATAGAAAGCGTAGAGCTTTCCGAATGAGGACTGAAGGATGTGTGATGACGAGTGGGTATAAACAAAAGGTCATCGGCATCATCCAAAATACCTAATCGATACGAGCGAAACATTTTCGCTTTGAGGAGGTGGGGCCTGGGCCGCTGTAGCTTTCATGAATGTGATATTCAACGTTTTTTACTTCTGCTACTGACCTACTCAAAGAAAGCTTTCGGACTTTGCCAAATCCACCTTAGGTGCTTTTTTAAGAGGTCGCCTTTCGTAAGTCGTCTTCACTGGATAGAGGCTTCAGGTTTTAGGCAATCAAAAACGCTTGGAGCAAAGCCAAGCTCCACCAGGATTATTTCGCCGAGTAAGAATTGTCGATGACTGCAAAATAAGCACAGCTCTTGGAGCTGGGACCTCGTGGCAGTAAAATGGAGAAAGAAAAGCACATCCGAGGAGTCCTCTTATGAAAGCAATCGTTTTCGGCCTTATCCTATTCTCCACGTCTCTGTTCGCCGACGATGATTCTCCTTTCGATATTATGGAACTCCCACAGGGCGCGAGCGTGACTCTCCCATCCCCAGCGACGACCCTTGTGCCGATGGCAACGAAGTATCGTGTGGCCCCGACGGATAAGGCGCAAGTCTTTCGTATCAGTGCACCCGCTCAGAGTTGTGCTGTGAAGGTCCAGGTCTTCGATAAAAATTCTGATGAAGTGAAGATCGCCACCCTCAGAGGCGGCGAGAGCATGATCTACCGTTTTGAGCGTTTGAACGGTGTCCGCATTCAATCCGCTCCAGTGGAAAAATGTCTGACCTTGACGAAGCTGGTGCTCGACAGCAACCGTCCACTTGAAATTGGGATGTAATTCCTAGAACAGAATAAAATAGAATAAATAGTAAAAGCCGATCCTGCTCAAGCGGGATCGGCTTTTTCTCGTTCGAAATGATCAGAAGTTCTGCATGAGCATCACCGACCAGCTCGACTCTTCTTTATCGTAAAGCACATAATCCTCCCAGCCCCTTTGAATCAAGGCGCTCCCCTGATCGAAACTGAGAGTGACGCTGCCTCCCTGCCAAACATTGGCGCTCAAGAGGTCTGCTCCACTTTGTAATAGGTGACTTCCCGGTAACCGTACTGGTAGCCCAAGGTGAAAGTCTCATTGTAAATCGATGCGCCCTGATTCACGCCAAGGGAGTATTTGGGTAAAGCGTCGCCACCGGTCTCGCCATCAGCAGGTGCGGTCTCGAACTTACTTAGATAATAGCGCCCGTAGGCAGAGCCATCGATCGAGAGCCATTCGATCGGATTGTAGGCCAAACCCACAAATACTTCAGGCTTCGACTGGATTTCGTTGGCTCGTGACGCCTTTGAAGTTGGTAGAGTCGCTGAAAGTTTTACGGTCCATTCGACGTTTTCGATCAATGATTTTGGATAGAGACGGACACCTATGCGTGTGTCTTGAAATTCAAGTTCTTCCTTGGAGCTATCGATGACCAGGTTTTTCGTCATCTCCTGGCTCAAATAAAGGCTATAGGAACGATTCATTTTCTGGCTAAGACCGAGGCCTAAGACCACCACCGGATCGGACGGGGCAAAGGCCTTGGAGTACTGCCCGTACATCGATCCGGACAGAGCCTTTCCCGTCTGAGACAGGAAAGGAAGAGTGAGAAGACTAAGGGCAAGAGCCTGCCCGATCTTGATTAACGACACTCAGGTACCCTGCCTTCAGTCAACATGTGGTAGCCGCGGTATGAGTTCAGAACCGAACGTGCATCATTTTTGGCCAGGAGGCGGGCAGCAAGAATGTTCTTTTTGATACCAGCGGAGCCGGCGTTGAGGTAGACGTCAGTGAGGATTCCGTTCATGTATTCCTTCATGTTGTCTTTGCCAAGGAGGTCAAAGAACGAAGTCACGAGCGAGCCCTTGTTCGGGTCGATAGCGATACCCTGGTCGCCCATAAGCATTTCCATCGCAAAGTATTTATCATACATGATTCCGTGTCGAGTCAGAGCACCAGATACTGAATCGTAGCTGTCGCTGAAAGGGCGATCGCTCGCATCTTGCTTGATCACGGCGGTGTAAAAGCCCGCTGCGAGACGAACGGCTTCGTCCATGTCGGCTGCCATCGCTTTCGAGAAAGCGGCTGGAAGCTCAGGGTTCAGATCCGTGCGACCGGTAAGGTTACGGTTGATCGAAGCCACATCAAAGGCCTGACGCGAGAAGGCCAGGAACTTTTTCATTTCATACATGGTGCCGTAGATGTCGGACGCATAAGCTCGAGTGCTCCAAAATTCACGGCCGTAGCGGAAGTTCCGTGTCCAGTAACCGTCCTCGTAGGATTCGATCATGCTGTTTACGATTTCCGTTGGTGTTGAACCTGCATCAAAACGGTTACAAAGTGGGTTCGTCGAAACGTGTTCATCCGTACAGTAAAGGTATGGGTCGCCGTTCTCTTTGATCTTGTCGATC
>SEDW01000763.1 GCA_004193325.1 Pseudomonadota bacterium
GGGAATCGTTCCAATGGTGCCACATCGTGGCTCACGATGATGCTGATGCCACCTTTTTTCAGATGAGTGTCGAGCATCGTTTGAAAGGTCTCGATCCCCTTGGTGTCGAGGCCATAGAGCGGCTCGTCTAGAAGCCAGCAGGAGGTTTCTGACAGCTCAAGTCGGGCGAGGGCCAGCCGTCTCTTCATACCCGTGGAGAAGCTTTCAACCGCGAAATTCTCACGGACTAAAGGATGATCGAGGTCCCAATTTTTGAGGACTGCTCTCAGAGTCTCGTCGGAGGATTCGAGCGAACGGAGTTTTCGCCAAAAGCGAAGATTGCTCATCGCGTCCATTTTGCCAAAGAGCGCATTGGCTTCAGCCGGGAGATATTCGACATGGTTGCGGCGATCTTCTGCCGCTTTACCGCTGGGGAGGATGAATTCGATGCTGCCGGAAGCCTCTTTGCGCAGGCCGGCGAGGATGCTCATCAAGGTGGTCTTGCCGCTGCCGTTGGGACCTACAATGTGCAAAATTTCGCCTGGCTCGGCCCGAAAGCTGAGGCGGGAGAGAATCGTTTTGTATTGATAACGAAAGCTGAGAACTTTGATTTCAAGCACTTCAATAATCCGCAATATTGATGGCGAGGTTTAAGACGCTTCGACGTTCTATCACGCGATGGCCGTCAGCACCAATATCTTCCGCAAATGAGGCAATTTGCGCATTGAGAATGCCGAGATTGATGCCGGCACCGAAACTCATACCCGCGCTGGTATAGCCGAGGCGAAAGCTTAAGCCGGCGTCAGCGCCGAAACGATCGCCGACGGTGAATTCTGTCGAGGCCCGAAATTTATCCCGTGTCTTGATTTCGTGCTGGGTGAGGTCTGTCGCTTCCAACATGACATTCAAGGTTCCCCAGGTTTTGAGCATAGGGGAAATACCGAGCCCAAGAGTTACCTTTTCCTTTTGGATCAGTGTTTCCTCAGTCTTGTCGGCAGGCGAGAATCGAGTCGAGCCGACATCATTCACCACGGCGCTGATGTTGGGCTTTAGCATACCGCTGAAGCGGTAATGCATTCCGATGTTGATCGGCATGCCTTCGTAAGTTTCTTTATCCGCTTCAAAAGCCAATTTTCTTGAATCGCGGGTCGCAAACGCCGTAGCATCGAGGTCGGATTGTACCGTGCTCGATTTAAGGAAGGCCGCTGATACACCCAAATAGAAATCGTTCTTGGGCGCGACTGCACTGAAGCCGATGAAAGGACCGCTTAGGGTTCTTTGATCGATATGAATCTTCGGCAGCGCGGGATCATCATCGTTGCGATAGGCAGCTGTGCGGCTGTTGTAGGTGTAGCCGGCCATCAAGCGATTAAAAATCGCAACTGGTGTGAGAGATGCTGCTGTGTAGGGACGTTCGCCCTCGAAGGCTGGCGCGAGGAGATTCGACACCGCATTGTCTTCGAGCTTTTCCCCGCCGAGCTGTTGGGTGATGATTTTATTGCTGCCCGATTCGCTGTTGTTGCCAATGTAGGGCATGAAGAGATGCGTGAGAAAGGGTTGTTCTTTGGCACTGCGAAAGCCGCCGATCAAAGCCGGGTTGTAGTAATAGGCATCAAGACCGTTAGCATTGCCGCTCAAGGTTTGACCGAGGCCTGCTGCACGGGCACTGATCCAAGGCGCTCGATCGAGATTGGTGGCAAGGTTGATCGGCTCGGCAAGGAGAGGAGCCGTGAGAAAGAGTAGACTGAGTCCTAAGAGGGTTCTCATTTTTTCTTTCCTTCTTCAGTCTTGGGAGCGAGACGTTCTTTTAGTTCTGAAAAACAGGTCACGTGCACATAAACGTTGTCGAGCGTATCGGTGTCGTGACATTCGATCGCGCCGCTTTTAGGATCGCCCGGAGCGTTCTTGAACATATAGCGGCATTCGCCGTTCATACCTTTGGGCGAGCCGGTCTCGGTGAAGAGTCCACTCTCCATCTTGTAGGCACCACGAACCGGTAGATTGTATTTGATTTCTTTCGTTTCATCGGCCTTGAAGCCTTTGGTCAGAAGGTCGCCGAGCACGGATCCACCGCCAGCGGCAGGCTTTTTATCGTCTTTTTTTGCGCCGTGATCATCGGTAGCGGCGTGTTC
>SEDW01000764.1 GCA_004193325.1 Pseudomonadota bacterium
TGGGTTAAGCATTTTCTTTCACTCCGTCTTATCGGCATAGATATCGCTTATGCCAGGGAACTGGGATTGCCGGAAGCATTTATTAAGCAACACTGGAACTGAAAGACTGACCCAAGAGAGCAAATTCTTTTTGGCTACGCGTAGCTTTATGCTATAGAGCAGATGAACTTCGCCGGGAGCCGTTTATGGAAAGGCCTTCTAAACTCATCGTCTTAGATATCGACAACACAGTCTTCAACTGGGTCGAATACTACGTTGCCTGCATGTGCGCGATGATGGATAAGGTCAGTCTCCTGACCGGAATCGACCGGGCCATCCTCTTCGAAGAATCCCGTCCTATTTTTGAACGCGAAGGTTCGATCGAATATCCT
Source organism: Pseudomonadota bacterium (assembly GCA_004193325.1). Taxonomy (GTDB): domain Bacteria; phylum Bdellovibrionota_B; class Oligoflexia; order Oligoflexales; family Oligoflexaceae; genus Oligoflexus. Next base: position 372 of record SEDW01000764.1, read on the forward strand.
TTCCTCATTCAGCAACTCCCATCGGTCATCGCCTACTACGAAGGCGATATCACCCGCATGCTTTCTGAAGCCGTGGAAGAAGGCCGCAAAGCTTTCAACACCACTGCTAAAGACGCCTTGAAGCCCTACGATGACGTCATCGCCACCCTCGAAAGGGTCAAAGAAAAATACCCTGCTGTGCCGATCATCGCGCTCACCGACGCTCCGCGTTATGTGGCGATGTGGAAGCTCAATAAACTCGGTCTTCTCCGCTTTTTCTCAGCCGTATATGGTCTTCCGGATCCCAATATTCCAATCGATACGGCCACTCAGGAAGTCAAAGTCGACAAGGAAATCCTTGTTAAACACCTTCAAAAGTTTAACTTTGGTTTTGAAGGCCGCATTCGCATTCTTCCCGACGATTATGAAAAGCCTGGTACCAAAGGCCTGAAGACCGTTTTGATGGACTTCGACATGGAGCCTCATCTCGGCGACGTGCTTTGGGTTGGTGACAACCTTCGTAAAGATGTTGGCCTTGGCAAACGTCTTGGTGTGCATACCGTCTGGGCTGGCTACGGCACGGTCATTCGCCCCGAATCCAAAGATCTCCTCCTGCAATTCAGTCCGATGGGCAATGTTGCGAAAAATGTGGCGCTTGATCCCAAAAACAGCGAAAGTCCTCAGCCTGACTTTGTACTGGAATCATTCGCTGATATCATGCAAGCCATCGAAGAAGTTTTATACCGGGCTTAAAGTCTCCAGGACCTCCTGGATTGCCCGTCAGTCCAGGAAGTCCAAGATCATGTCGCTGCACCGCTCCGAATCCTCACAACTCTTAAGACTCGCTATTCCTGTCGTCATTTCTCAGGTCGGTGCCATGACCATGGGCATCGTCGACAGTATTATCGTTGGCCGCTATTCCTCGCTTGAACTTGCCGGCGTTGCGGCAGGCAATTCGATCTTTTGGATGATCGTGATGATGGGCTTTGGACTCCTCCACGGCATGGATCCCATTGTTGCCGGAGCCAACGGATCAGGACATATCGAAGATGCGGAGCGTTGTCTGGGCTCAGCCTTGAAGATGGGCGCTGTGTTTTCCCTCATCTTTACTCCGATCATTCTCATCATTGCGAATAATCTCTGGATCACGGGTGCCACGCCGGAAGTCATTCATGCGACTGTGCCCTTTCTCAGAACTCTTGCCTTCAGTCTCTGGCCGCTTATGATCTACGGGGCGCTCTCCCGCTATTGGCAGGCGTTTGAGATCGCCCTTCCCTTCACGGCGACCATCATTTTTGCAAACCTTGTGAACTGGGCCGGCAACTACGCGTTCGTCCCTGGTCACTGGGGCTTTGACGCCTATGGAGCCCGAGGGGCCGCGATCGCAACGACGGTCTGTAGGATCTTCACGCTCCTCGCCGCTGTGTGGATCTCAGTTTATTTCTGGCGAAAGAAGACCGACAAACCCTGGCAGCACCTCTTCGACCCATCATATTGTTTTAAATATTGCATCCTTTGCCTTTATGTTCCCTCTTGGACTCTCATCGGCAATCGCGGTAAGGGTTGGCTATCACCGCGGGCGCGGCCATAACACCGAGGCCTTTAAAGCCGGCTGGCAAGGCATCAGCTGGGCTTTTGCATTTATGAGTTTTTCGGCGTTAATCCTCTACCTCTTCCCCGAATTTCTCTTGGGCTTTTTTACAAAGGATCCAGCCGTCATTCAACTCGCGGCCGCTATCATTTTTCTCTGCACGCTCTTTCAGGTCTTCGATGGGGTGCAGGTTGCGGCGGCCGGTGCGCTGCGTGGCCTTGGAGACACGAAAACAGCTCTCTTTTCCAACCTCATCGCACACTACGGCATCGGCCTGCCCGTGGGACTCAGCCTTTGCTTTTATTTTGACAAGGGTTTGATGGGTCTATGGATCGGACTCGCGCTGGGCTTGAGCTTTACGGCCATCTTTAATACGATTAAGTGGCAGCAAAAGAAAAAGGGGCTCGTCCAATCTTAAGGATAGGGCCGCGATTTGGAGGCCCGATGCTTGAGGTTCAAAATCTTTGTCACGCCCCCCGCGGCAGCGTCGCCATCCGAAACTTCAACCTCACTGTAGCAGAAGGCGAGAAAGTCGCCATCATCGGTCTGCACAACTCGGGCAAGAGTATGCTGCTCCAGATCCTTGCCGGTTATTTCATCCCTCATTCGGGTAGCATTCGTATCCGTGGGGCCGATCTGCGTTACGATGCGCAGGAAGCCAGGCGCTACTTCGGTTACGTTCCCTCACATCCTACAATCAATGGCGAATGGAAGGTCGAAGAGACCTTTCGCCTCTTTGCGACTATGCGGGGCATGCCCTTCCCCACCGATGTCGCCGAGGATCTCGCGGAAAAGTGGCTTCTTAAGAAGCAGCTTTCTTACTGCATACACGAATTGCACTACGGACAGAAAATGCGGGTGCTCATGGCCCTGGCAACACTTCATGACCCCGAGCTCATTTTTCTCGACGATCCTCTGCAAGGTTTGGATCCTAAGGAATTGCATAGTACAATCGATATCTTGGGCCGAAAGTTCGCCAAGAGCAGTATGATCCTTGCGACAAATACCATCGAATATTTGCCCGAGTGGATCGACCGCATCCTGGTTATTGAGAATGGCTCTATCGCGATCGATCAAAAGTTTCTTGGCGTCGCTCCGTTGATGGAATCGTTGACTGAGCTCTGGAAGGATTCGCGTGATAACGATAAAGAAAGCCTGGATACTGTATCTCCATGAGGGCAGGATTCTTTTACGCCAGCCCATGACTTATTGGATTCTGGCGGCGAATCTCTTCGTCGTCAACGCGCTTACTCTCGGCTCCAGTAAGTTCTTTGACGTCTCGCATGCAACGCTACTCCCCCTCTTTCTCAATATTCCTGTGCTCGGCAGTCTCTTCATTCCGCTCCTGACGATGAGTCAATGGGCGAAGTCCAAGACTCTGGACGCCTTGCCTTGGTTCTTTAGCTTTCCACTTCCAATCTGGTCAGTGGTGCTTGCGCGCTTTGCTCTCGCCTGGAGTTTTGCACTCGTGGCCCTGGCTTCGACCTTTCCCCTTAGCTTTACCCTTAATTATCTCGGGCCCCCGGATTGGGGAACCATTGCGTCGGGATTTATAGGCCTTGCCGCACTCTGTGCTTTTCAAGTCGCCTTGGGTTCGCTTGCCTCGGCACTTGCCCCTCACGTGCTCGCGGCTTATGTTCTCGCAGCCTCGGGGAATTTACTCTTCATGCTGGTCGGCAGTCACCTCCTATACGAGAAGATTCCGACCTTCCTTCCTTTGACCTGGAACGATCGACTGAGCCCGCTTGGAGTTCCCTTTCACCTGATCGCGGCGTTTCGAGGCGTGATTGATTTGAGGGATATCCTTTATTTCCTGGCCTGGACAATGTTCTGTCTCTTCCTGAATCAGAGTATTCTCCACAACAAAAGAAAACAAAGACGCCCCGACCGCAGCACAATCTTTGCTTATCTCTCAACCACGGCCGGCATACTCCTCCTCGTCCTCCTCGC
>SEDW01000765.1 GCA_004193325.1 Pseudomonadota bacterium
GACGGCCGTCGTATCGAGATCGTTTGCGCAAAGTGCAAAGCCCACTTGGGTCACGTCTTCGAAGGCGAGGGCATGACGCCCAAAAATGTTCGCCACTGCGTAAACAGTGTGAGTCTCAACTTCAAACCGAAGGTTACAGTTGAGACCAAGAAGGCAGTTCTAGCTTCGGGTTGTTTCTGGGGAACTCAGTATTACCTTGCCCGCGTTCCAGGTGTTCTGGAGACGAAGGTCGGTTATATTGATGGTCACGTCGATAACCCGACTTACAAACAGGTTTGTTCGGGTAACACCGGCCACGTTGAAGCCACGGAAGTGACTTACGATCCCTCAAAAATTACGTTCAAGGAACTCCTTCAATACTTCTTTGAGACCCACGACTTTAGTCAGGAAGACGGTCAGGGTCCCGATATAGGTTCTCAGTATCTCTCGGTTGTTTTTTATGAAAATGATCAGGAGAAAAAGGATGCCGAAGAAGTCATGGGCTGGCTCCGAGACAAGGGTCAGAAAGTGGCGACTCAATTGAAGCCGATGAAACATTTCTGGGCCGGTGAAGACTATCACCAGCTCTATTACGAAAAGAAAGGTGACACCCCTTACTGTCACCGTTATCGCGAGATTTTCCCTCGTTAAAAAATCCTCTTGTCGATTCCTACTCATAAGAAGAGGGGCCTCTCATTCGAGAAGCCCCTCTTTTTTTGTGATGAATCTCAGAGGCCCATGGCCTCGATCATATCTGCGGAATGAGCCGCATCATGAATCGCTCTCGGAGCGATCTTGGATTGCGACTTGAAGTAGCTAAAGATCTGTAGGGATGTGTTACTGAAATTTTCGTCGACCTTGGTCTCAAGGTTCCAGCGAGTCGATGTAAATTCCAACTTGGGAATCTCGAGCCCCATCGATTCCATCTCTCTTTTTACTTTGAATTTTTCAATCGTCGCCATGTGGCAGCTTGCGCAGTCGGCATTAGCCGGTTCGTGAATCGTCGGATTATCGATTGCGAGCGTGGAGACGTATTTTTTCGTTAAAAAAGCTCCAAACAGAGCGAGCATTTCCGTCTCGTCCTTGGCCAAAGTCTCATCGAAGAGAGGAAAAAGATTATTCTCAAAGTTGCCGGTTGGCAGCGGTTCGCCAAGACGTCTCGGAGCCCCCTCAATGCGTTGCACGAGTTTCTGAATCTCGCCATCAGCATGGCCGAGAGTAGGAGATGGGCTGCGAACGATGACGCCATCGATGATATCAAAGGCGAGCATCGGCCAGTGGCCCATAAAGTTGGGATTCGTATCGGCAAAAAAGGCTACGCGGTGGAGGTTCTTTGGTCCCACTGAGGCCGTGAGGAGATTCATCAGGCCTTTGAAATAAGCGCCTTCACTACCTTCTTTTGCCATGATTGGGTGAGGCTGAAGCGCTTCGCTTTTTTCAGCAGAACTCGTGCGCAGGGCGCGAAGTCTCTTGAGGAAGTCTGCAAACGTTTTAGTGTCCAAGCGATAGATGGAATGGAGGTTCACGTCTTTGGTAAAGACCTGGCCGCCGACGAGTTCCAGCGGCTGCCAGACCATGCGGATTTCATGGGCACAAGCTTCAAGCGTCGTCATCCGGCCGATAGAATTGCCGCAAGGATCGATCCGGATCGAAGCGAGACGAAAGGGTGTGGCGCTATCTTTGGAGCCTTGGAGAGCGATATCTGCTTCAATCGATTCGTCACCGATTTTGCCGAAGGCGAAGTCTTCTTTTTTATGAATATTCTGATCATCGATGAGAATTTTTTTGATCTCGTCGATTGCGGAAGGAGGAACGAAGGCGTCAGCCGTGGGCGCCTTGGCAATCATATCGGGACGGCTTTCGTAAGGTAGCATGATCGCGAGATCATTAAGGCCAAGTGCAATCTTCGTCTGGGTGTTGTTCTTAGAGTCTTGATTGAGATTGCTCGAAGGGCTGTTACGGTTTTCGCAGGCGATGAGTAGGAAGAGTGAGCTAAGGAGGCTCAAGGAGAAGAGGCTCTGAAGATTAATTTTCAACATATTCATGGTTTACCTTTAACGCCTGCAAGTCCGGGATCACGTTTGGGAGCGAAATCCCAGATGTAATCCCATATTGGCGCATTAAAAGCA
>SEDW01000083.1 GCA_004193325.1 Pseudomonadota bacterium
GTGGCAACGAGCTATTCGAAGCTTGGGATGGAATTTGTGCCGATGCTTTGGAATGGTAACTTTACGGTCGCTGATGCGGTCAAGAAGATTCCCGCCGACGCAAAGTATCTTCTTGCATTCAACGAACCCAATTTCAAAAGTCAGGGCAATCTGAGTCCGGCCCAGGCCGCAGCCCGCTGGCCTGAAGTGGAATCGATCGCCAAACAACGAAACCTCAAAATCGTTTCTCCCGCAGTCAACTACTGCGGACCAGCAGCCAATTGCCACGAGACCGATCCTTACGTCTATCTCGATAAATTCTTTGCCGCCTGCAAGGACTGCAAAGTCGATTATATCGCGGTCCATTGGTATGCCTGCAAAGCCGAATATCTCACGAACTACCTCAAGGGCTTCGAGAAATATAAAAAGCCTTTGTGGGTGACGGAATTCTCGTGTGGTGATGGTGATGCGGCTCAAAAATCCTTAGCAGGCCAGAAGGCCTATATGGATGAGGCAATCAAGGTGCTGGAATCGAATCCTTTGGTTTATCGCTACTCCTGGTTCGCCTCGCGAACCACTGCGATTCCGAACGTCGATCTCCTCGGCGCTTCCGGTGAACTAACCGATCTCGGCAAACAGTATGAAACGACCGCGACCAAAGTTGCGGGAGCCTGCGATCTCTAATGGCCCCCGCCCCTTTCGAATCTCAACTTCAATTCAACTCAAAAATAATCCCGACCTGAGACGAGACTTCCAGTTGCCCGGCTGCGAGAGTCGGGCCGGAGGAATCCTCTTCCATCTTGGCCATTGCCATCATGCCTCCACGATGTGAGGGGGCCTCGCTGGCTATGGCCTGGTCACTGATTTCTACAGCTTTGCCGAGCGATAGACCAAGCTCATTGGCCATGAGAGCCGCCTTTTTCTTAGCGTTCGCTATAGCGGCCTTACGTGCTTCACTCTCGAGTTCGAGCCGTTTCGAGCTCCGAAAATCAACGTTGTTTAAGACGTTGGCGCCGGCATCAAAGAGCTTGGCAATGAGAGCGTCATAGGAATTCATGTCTCGAAGGAGAATGCGTACGGTTCGTCTCGCGACATAACTCTTCTTCGGTGCATTGCCACGCTCGTCTGGAACATACTCCGCATCGATACGAACATATTCACTCTGCAAGTCTTTCTCAGCGACCTTAAATTCCTTGGCCGCGTTGAGGATGCGGGCCATATTTTGATCGTTTTCCTTTTTTACATCCTTCACGATCTTGCCGTTGTTTTCAATTCCGATCGCGATCTCCACCTGATCGGGAACGGATGACACTATTCCCTGCCCAGTGACTGAGATCGTCCGAAGGCCTTTCGGCAAAGAACTGCAGCTGAGGGAGAGGAGGCTAAGGCTTATCATGAGAGACTTTACGAGACTGAGATCTGTTCGCATCCATTCCCCTGTTTACGTCAAAAATTATTTAACTGAAGCGACTTTCATCCCGGCAGCAGTCTTCGGCCGCTCGCTCACCCGTTTCGTCCATGCGTTAACGTTTTTGAAATCCTTGATCTTGAGAACGTCACCAGCTTCGTAAAATTCGGTCAGCGCATTCACCCAAGGCACCGTAGCCATGTCCGCGATGCTGTACTCCTCACCGACGAGAAAGGTGCGGCCCTCGAGATGACTGTTCAAAACGCCCAAGAGGCGCTGTGTTTCTTCAGTATAACGCTGTTTAGGATAAGGATGATCGCATTTATCAGCCGCGTGCTTATAAAAGTGACCGAACTGCCCAAACATTGGTCCTACGCCGCCAACCTGAAAAAACAGCCACTGCAAGGTCTCGTTACGGAGTCTTGGATTGGTCGAAAGGAATTTGCCGGACTTCTCCGCGAGATAAATCAGGATCGCACCCGATTCCATAATGGCGAGCGGCTTGCCATCTGCACTCTCAGGATCGACGATGGCAGGGATCTTACCGTTGGGATTGATCTTGAGGAATTCGGGTTTCTTCTGTTCGCCTTTTCCGATATCGATACGGTGAAGGTCGTAGGGGATGCCCATTTCCTCAAGAGCGATCGAAGCTTTCTGACCGTTGGGAGTTCCGAGTGTGTAGAGTTGTATTTTAGAGCTCATGCTATTTATCCTGACATTTGGTTTTTGGAAACTTCGAGACAGTTCCAACCTTTATCCCAGATTTTTAAAGGAGCGCGCCAGCTCTTAGTTGCATTGATGAGCGAAGGGCCTCCCGGTCAGATAGCGAATATCTCTTATAATCCTTTGGCATCAGGGGATTGAGCCGGTAGGAAGAAGAAACCAAGCTGCAGAGGCGGGACCGTCTGCATAGACTCATGAATGGACTCAGTCAGCATAAGGAGCTGGAACATGAAACTCTATGTCGTGCACTGCGGATTTTATGACGCTTCGGATGCCGCCGCCATTTACGAAAATCATGCGAATCACTATATCACTGCAGAAAGCTTTGAAGATGCCAAGGCGCAGGTCAAAGGCCTTAAGCAGTTTCGAAACAAACACATGCATATCGATGGCATTCAGGAGTTGGTCGCGGTGAATGGCTATCGCCTTACCCTCACCAAGGACTCTATGCTCGAGGGCAAGACCCAGCTCTACAATTTGAAATATGGATCAAGGGCGCCGCAACTCTTCGAGCAGGATTTGACTCATCCCAACTAGGTCTGAAATATTCCAAAAATTAAATTTTTAAAGATTGGACTGTCCTATTTAGGTGAACGCTTCTTTTCTCGGAATGCGTTCACTGCGCGATCATTGTCTTATTTCTTTTTGACCCACCTCATCTTTTCCTAGCAAAATCAACTTATCGGCCCGCGCTCAAAACCGCTTTTCAGATGAGTCACTGGTGAGAGCTTCTCATACATCTCAATCAAGGCTTTTAGCTGAAGGCTCTGCCCTACAATCCGTCCTCCCTCACCAACATTGACAGTGCTTTTCTACAAAACCTAAGCTGAGGCAGGTTCACGATTCAACGAAAGGCAGACCACATGAAACTAACAAACATTGCACTTCTCGCAGCACTCGCAACATCGACAGGCGCTCATCTATATGCTCAAGGTCAAACGACTCCTGTGACTCCAGCAACCACTGGAACTGGCACAATTCCTTCGCAAGGCACGACAGTGAGCCCAGGTACTCTTCCATCCACCGGCGTGACGGTAAACCCTGCTGTGACTCCAACTCAAGTCCAGGGAGCTCGTAACGCCCAGTCCGCTCAACAAAACAGCCTACAGGCAAATCCTGCGCAATCGCCACAACAAGCGGGCGGAGGGGGAGTCTTTGGACCTTCAGCAGGCCCAGGCGTGTTTGGCCCAGCAGGTCAGACCACCACGACTGATATCTATGGGAACCAACAGGCCACTCAGGGCAATAACACAAACACAAATGTGCAAGCCGGAACTCAACGCACAATTCCAGGCTCTGGAGCTGTGAGACAAGGAAGTCGGGCAGTTCAACAGGCTCGTCCAGGTCAGGCAACAACACCGACCGCAACTGACCTCTACGGCAATCCCGTACCAACTGATGGTCAGGTTCAAAACCAGTTGCCCCGTGATCTGCAGCCCTTGACCACGCCGTCCCCTGCGCAGCCAACACAGCCAGCATCGGGTACCGTCACAGGACGCTAAGTAAAATGGTTCAACGTAAAGGGGAGTCTCCATCGAGACTCCCCTTGCTCATTACTGATGAATTTTCGGAATTTTCAGCACGAAGCTCGTGTGCCCTTCGAAAAGATCGTACTCGAGACTGCCATCGTGTGCTTCGGCCATCCCTCGCGAAATGCTGAGACCTAGCCCAGTCCCTTTCCCAGGATCTTTCGTGGAATAAAATGGTTCCATGAGGCGATCGGCAATCGCCGAAGGAATACCGGCACCACTATCCACGATGCGTATCGAGAGCTTATCTTCCTCAGGCCTCACAAGAACGCGAACCCACTTTTCAGGCAGATGTTCGATAGCATCGAAGGAGTTATTCAGGAGATTGATGAGAATCTGCGTGATTTGAATGGGCCGGCAGTCAAGGCGCTCGTTGACTGAACCCTCGATCGAGAACTCAATATTGTTATGGACAAATCTTTGCTGACAAAGCTGAGTTGCCTCTTCCATCACCTCGGCAAACGTCATCTGTTCAAACGCCTCGCCTTCCTCCCCTCGAGAGATATGCCTCAATCCCTTGATGATCTTTGCGATACGGTGAATCATCACTTTGATGTCGGCGAGACCTTTATCAACATAATCTCGATCCAGAACCTCTGCCTGCAGCTTGCGTCGAATGAGATCGGCTTTGCTGTTGATGATTGCGAGAGGATTATTAATTTCATGGGCGACGCCACTCGCCATTTCGCCGAGTGATGCCATCTTAGAGGAGGCAAAGAGTTTAGCCTGAGCGGTTTTTAACTCGGCTTCCTGACTTCGGGCCTCGGTAATATCCTCGAGAATGAGGAGAAAGAAACTTTCGCCTCTTCCATCCTGTACCTGTCTGATCGTTTCAAGACAGAGGAGGCTGGAACCTGACTTGTGACGATAGTTCCTCTCCCGCCGGCGAATCGTTTCCGAGGCGTCGCTCTTGATCTCAAAATTTTCAGATTCGATTTCCCGGAGAGCCAGAGTCTTCAGATTCATCAGAGCGAGATCAGCATTTGAATATCCAAGAACGTCGGCGAACCCGCGGTTGCTGGCGAGAATGTTCAGATCGCTATCGAGGCGACACATGGCAACTGGTGAGTCTTTGAACAGAGCGCGGAACGATTCTTCATTGGATTTGGATGTGAACAGAGCTTGCTCCAGCTTTTTACCTTGCTCAAGCGCTTCCCCTTCGGCCTGTTTGAGAGCTGTGATATTGCGATTGACGGCATAGATACCTCGAATCTCGCCATTGGCCTGGATGTCGGGGTAAAAATGGATCCAAACCCAGCGGTCTATCATTTTTCCTTCGACGGGAATTGGAATACAGAATTGAAACTCTTGTTCTTCTCCCATCAAAGCTTTCTGCATTGGTCCCTTCACAAGCTCAAAGGATGCTTTGCCTAAGAGCTCGAAGACTGCCATTCCGAGGATATCGTCCTTCGGAATTCTATAGATCCTTTCATAGGCCGCATTTACATAACGGTAACGAAAGTCTTGATCGATATAAGCAAAGAGATCAGGAACCAGCGAAAACATGTTATTGAAAAATTTCTCACGTTCTTCCAGTTGCTTGTTAAACGAGTTGCGTTCGATACTGGCGATGATGTGAGCAGCAAGCGTCTGAAGCGCACGAATCTGTTTCTGGCTGAGACTTCGAGGAATATAATCCGCCACACAAACGGTTCCGAGATTATAGCCGTCGCTCGTACGAATCTGCACTCCGGCGTAAAAACGAAGTCTCGTGCTGTCCTGAACCCAAGGGTGATTTTTAAAGCGAGAATCTTTTTCCAGGTTCTCGATGATGAAGGGGACATCGACACTGATAGTGTAAGCGCAAATAGAAAGCTGTCGAGGCAAACTTTCATCGCCGATACCAATCCTTGTTTTGAAAATGAATTCATCGGCCTCCATGACCCCAATTGCGGCTAGCGGGGTCGCACAGATTTCAGCCGCAAGGTGCGCGATACTTTCAAGTTCGGCTTTGGATATTGAATCAATTCCACCTAGACGGTGAAGCACGGCGAGGCGCTGAATCTCATCGGGGAGAGTTACAGGTTTCAGGAACTGAACTTCGTTTGGAAACTTCTGCATCGCGAACCCACCACCTGATTAAAAACTCAGCTTTCGACCCTAAGAAAACACCGATTACATATGTTATTTCGCCGAATTATTAAAAAGATTTAGGCTCAATCGAAGACTCCAGACATATCAATGATCTGCAGTGGCATTTTCCCGTAAAAAAAGCTCCCCGAAGGGAGCCATGAGTTTATTACATTTTTTTTATCTTTTAGTGGAGAAGCGGATACCGATTGGTTTTAAACAGGGCAACCGCAAAGCGTTTGTTCTCGTCAGTCCAATGACTGACCTGCGCGAAGCCGTGAGCCGCTGCAAAAGTTTCAAAGTCTTTAAGGTCATACTTATGGGAGCATTCGGTATGAATCGATTCACCGGCCTTGAAGGAGAAGCGTTTGCCATCGAGCTCGGCAATCTGATCTTTCGTGGACACAAGGTGCATTTCCATACGTTTTTTTTCTTCGTTGTAAAAAGCATGATGACGGAAAGCCGAAAGATCAAAGTCCGCACCTAGCTCCCGATTCATACGCTCGAGCAGATTGAGATTAAAAGCGGCAGTGTAGCCTTCCTCATCGTTGTAGGCCGCTTCCAGAGTCTGGCGATCCTTGATAAGGTCAAAGCCTACCAGAAAATATCCTGATCCATGGATGAGACGAAAGACTGTATCCAAAAGTTCGCCAGCGGCTTCTCTCTCAAGATTACCGATCGTCGAACCTGGAAAAAAGATGACTGGCTCGCCACTGTTCAGAAGTTTTTCGCTTGGCAATTTTTCCATGCAGGTATAGTCGGCACAGATTGGAATCATCGAAATCGAATCAAACATCTCGGAGAGTCTCGCCGTGGAATTCAGCAGATGCTCTTCAGAGATATCGATCGGTACGTAAGCTCTTATCTTATCATCTTGTCCTTCTTCAAGGAGATACCGGGTCTTGATGCTGCTGCCGCTCCCAAGTTCGATCAACGAAATATGTTCAGGTAGCGCCCTCATGATATCTCCGGCATGATCGGAGAGGATTTGAGATTCCGTGCGGGTCGGGTAGTATTCTTTGGTCTCGCAGATCTTATCGAAGAGCTGCGAGCCTCTTTCATCATAAAAATATTTAGGTGGAATCGACTTGATCGCCCCGGACAAGCCCTGGATCACGTCCTCACGGAAATGATCATGCTGATTTTTCCAATTGTAGAAATGCATGCTATTCGCTGTGATCTGTTCCATTTAAATACCCTTTTCTTTGGCGAGGCGAATTCCCGTAAACTGCCAACGGGTTCCGCTGGGGAAAAAATTACGATAGCTGTCACGCAAATGACCTGGCGGCGTCGCGCAAGAACCACCTCTCAAGACGTATTGGTTCACCATGAATTTGCCGTTGTACTCGGCAAGATTGCCTTTCAGTGGCGCAAATCCGGGATAAGGCCCATAGCTGCTGCTCGTCCATTGCCAGAGTGTTTTTAACTGGAGATCGTGCCGACCTGCTGCTTTCGGATAAAGACAATTCAAATCGAAAGGCTGAGTCTTATCCATATCCGAATGAGAGCGTGCGAAAACTTCCCATTCCGCTTCCGTGGGTAAACGAACGCCCGCCCAATGAGCATAAGCATCCGCTTCAAAATAATTAACGTGAGAGACAGGTGCCGAAAGATCGAGGCTTTGCCAACCATGGAGAGTGAACTCCTGCCATTCCCCGGATACATTTCGCCAATAAAGTGGATGCTGAATGGAATCGGCGAGGATCCAGTCCCAGCCTTCCGACAACCAAATCGAGACATCTCGATAGCCGCCCTCGTTGACGAAACGAAGATATTCTTCATTCGTAACGAGTCGACTGCTCAGAGCCACATCTTCTATGTATACGCGATGGGATGGCTTTTCGTTGTCGTAGGCAAAATCTTTGCTGTCGCTGCCGATCCTGTACACCGAGGGTTCGATGCGTATCCAGTCCATTGCATGGGCTTCACTGCTGCCTCCTTTCTTCCAGAGCTTGCGGTCTTGCAAGCCCGGCGTCAGAGGCTGGGAATAGAAATTGTATTTGATATCGGTAAGCAAAAGCTCCTGATGCTGCTGCTCGTGATTGAGACCGAGCTCAAGCAAAGCTTCAAGGCTATGTTCCTCAGCTGCAAAACTATCACGGGCCTCACTAAGAAGATGCTTCATAGCCTCGTCCACGTGCTCCCGATAGGCGAAGATCTCAGAAGTCGCTGGCCTCGAAAGTAAACCACGATGAGGTCTTTGATGGAAAGTTCCCGCGGTTCGGTAATAGGAATTGAAGAGAAAATCGTATTCGGGTCGAAAGATTTCGTACCAGGAGCAGCGGGACAGCACAAAACGTTCAAAAAACCAGGTGGTATGCGCCAAGTGCCACTTGGGTGGACTCACGTCGGGCATCGCCTGCAGCATGAAATCCTCGCTCTCCAGTAGGGAGCAGATGGCGAGAGAATGTTTTCGTACAGTCTGGAATTTATCCCAAAGGTATGGCATCGACTTTCTCCTTTCATTTCGGCCGGGGATCATCGAGATCCTGCTGATCGGATTTGAGACCACCTTCTCGCAATTCCACCAGCGTCTTATAAAGTGCCTTCGCAGAGTTTCGGACTTCTTTTTGAATAGCCTCGTCTTTGTCGAGAGCGCGATGACTCGTTGCATAATCTTCGTAGTAGCCGATGAATCGAGCGAGTGTAGGCATAGTTCCGGCAGGAATTAATTCCATGGCATCGAGCCAGGAACTCAGCATCGTCTTAAGGTCATCGATGCCTTCAGTGTCGCCATGTACGACAATGGAATAAACCCGGCCTTTGAGATGCCTTGGATAGTCCCAACCTTTGATCTCAAGCTTTTTGGCCAATTCAGGTGTTTTCCCCTGTGTGGATGTCGGGTCTTCGTTCCCGCCATCAGCGCAGACCATCCGATCGATCATGAGTTTGAGCGTACTCGGAGCCTGACGCCAATAGACTGGGGTAACGATCATGATGCCATCGGCTTCGACCCAACGAGGGTAAATCTCGTTCATCCAGTCGTTGACCTGACCCAAAGAGTTGTGTGGATAGCAGGAACAGGGCCAATGACAGAGAGGCATCGCGGTCGATACACAGCCTTTGCAGGGATAGATTGTCTTCCCATACTCGGACGTCATTGTATTGAGTTCCAGAACATCGATATCGATCTCGCCCGAGCTGCTCTTCTCCATCTCGTCTTTCGCAAGCGCGATGAGCCGACTCGATTTAGAAATTTCACCGGGACAGGTTTGGTCATTACGATCGGAGCCATTGATGATAAGCACGCGGGGACGTTTCGCGCTTTTTCGCCGAAGATCGGCCTGCTTGATCGCCTGACTGGCCTTGACCCACTCGACGTTTAAATCATAATCGGGATCTTCGAAGCCCAAGCCGGCCTTGACCGTTTTGGGAGCTTTCCGACCCTCGTGATAAGCCTTGTAAGCGATAGCGGCGAGCTCTTGAATTTGCGGCCGCATCTTATCGTAGGCTGGGTCTTCGTACCTTTGGTTAAATCTTTCGTAGAACTCTTCTTGAGAGAGTTTTATTTCTTTACCCGATCGTCTGACATCGTTGGCCGCAGACATAAACTCCCCTTAACTTTTCTTTAGAAAGGTTAGGAGAAGGTAAGGAAGAGCGGCAAGATCAAAGTCATGAGCCTCAGTTTGTACAATCCATTATTTGCATGAACTTTTAGTGACTTACACTGCAGCCTTGCTTAAATCACGTTCCGTCTTCGCTGAGTCTGAGGCTTAATCCAAATTGTCAGCCTCGCTCATTTCAGGAGACCGCAATGAAACATACGACACTATTAGCTTCGCTCTTACTCTCAGTAACTGCGACTCACGCAAGCGCGCAGGCGGCCAAGACTCCCGCTGGCGGAGAGACGTCAAAATTACCAAATCTGCCGGCTCCGGAACTTAACAATAAAACCCAAAAACTTGCTGCGGTCGTTGGCTGGAACAAAGGCGAGATGCCTAAGGTCCCGGCTGGTTTCACGATCGAAGCC
>SEDW01000766.1 GCA_004193325.1 Pseudomonadota bacterium
CTGAAGAAAGTTCCGGATTTAACGCTCCGCCTCAAAGAAGGCATGAAGATTCTCCAGGAACGTGATCAGTTTGGAATCATGCAGGTCAAAGACAACGACCATGTGATTCAGATCAGCCACATTAAAGGTTGGTCGGGTAAAGACTTCAAGACCTTCGACATTACGCTTCCCAATGGTGTTTTGGCTTCCAAACTCTCGGCCAATATCAGTTTCCAAAGCTCACAGGTTTTGCTCTTTGGCAAAGATGAAGAGGCTCGAAAAAGCTTGAGACAAGTCCTTTATTATAAAGGCAAGGATCTTGCGAAGACCTTCAAAGCTCCGGACGGGATGTACTTTAGTTCCGCCCGCTTCAGTGTGGATCACAGCGGAATATTTACCGTCAGCGACATATCGAACAATGTCGTTCGAGAGCTCTGGCATCTTGAAACAGAAAACGACGTGAAGAAGATCGATGTTTTAAAAGAGAAAAAAGCTGTACCGCCCAAAGCGCCCTAAACAAAAAAAGCCCTGCAAACGCAGGGCTTTTTTGTATCAACAAACAGTTTCATCTTTCGCTTCAGCGGCCGCGCATTGTACGGGCAATTTCGCGCTTGGCATCATTTTCTTTGCTGGATTCACGTTTATCGTGCGATTTTTTACCGCGGCCGATAGCAATCTCAACTTTAACGAAGCTGCCTTTGAAATAAATTCTCGTGGGCACGACACTCAAGCCTTTTTGCTTGATGGCTTTGGAAATCTTGGTCAGTTCGTTTTTGTTGAGAAGGAGTTTACGGTTTCGGCGCTCTTCGTGATTTGCATAATTGCCGAAAGTGTAATGTCCGATTTGAATCTCCATCAGGACTGCTTCGAGGTCGTCCGTAATGTTAACCCAGCCATCGCCAAGGTTCACTCGTCCATCACGGAGTGCTTTGACTTCCGTGCCTTTCAAAGCGATACCGGCTTCCCACTTCTCTCCAATTTCGTAGTTGTGAAAAGCCTTCTTGTTGCTGCTTATGACTTTGATTTCATTCTCGACCATACTGTGCTAAGAGCTTCTCCTGACGGTAAATATAAACCTTAAGCTTCCCCACTCTAAAGGCAAATGAGTAAAAGTCCAGAGCAAAATCAAGAAGAAGACAGTTCCTTTCGCTCCCTCGGAAGACCAATTATTCCGGAAAAAGTAGGCGAAAGGGCGGATTTTTATCTCGCCAAGAATTTCCCTTTCTTATCACGTTCGGCTTGGGTCAAACGTCTGAACAATCAGGAGATCCTGGTAGATGGCGTAGCCGTCGATAGGGCATACAAGCTCCGCCTTGGGCAGAAGCTATCCTTTTACCATCCCCCTACAGTCGAACCCGAAGTTAGCCGCGACATATATCCAATCTGGCGTGTTGGTGCGGTTATGGCCGTATTTAAACCCGCCCCCCTACCGATGCACGAAAACGGTGCTTACAAGAAAAATACCTTCGCCGAACTCCTCAAAACCGAGATCGGTCCCGAATGGTCGGCAGTGCATCGCCTCGATCGTGAGACCTCCGGCATCGTCCTCTGCGGGGCAACCTACGAAGTTCGAAAGCAGCTCTCGCTCGCGCTCTCCGATCGCACGATGCAAAAGGAATATCTCGCCATTGCCCACGGCATGCCTGAGCATAAGACCTGGATTGCCGACGGCGCTATTGGCGAACTGGCTTCGAGTGAGATCCGCATAAAGAAATGGGTCACAGCGGACGGTCTTCCTTCGGAAACTCACTTTGAGTTTATGGAACAGCGTGGCGAATACTCGATGCTAAGGGCGAGACCAAGAACGGGCCGCACGCATCAAATTCGTATACACGCAGCTCACGCCGGTCACCATTTGGTTGGCGATCGACTCTTTTATCCCGACGAAGAAGTGTTTTTAGATTGGTTTATCAACGGTATCACCGATCGCATCATCGATAAGACCGGACACTTGCGTTGTCTGTTGCATGCTCATGGGATCAGCTTTAGGCATCCGGAAGACGGCAAAGTCTATGAAGTGAAATGCCCTCTTCCGGACGATATGCGAGACTTCTGGCAGAAGATTTCGGATCAAAACTTATAATAAAAATTGAACTGGAAATAATCGGAGTCGGGCGCGAG